>NZ_JBSGZD010000001.1:0-121944 GCF_053610825.1 Streptomyces sp. NPDC054863
CGTGCTCGGGCGCTCGTGCTCAGCCGCTCGTGCCCAGGCGCTCGTGCTCAGGCGCTCGTGAGGATGACGAGCTGCTGCGTGGCGCGGGTCATCGCGACGTAGCGGTCCACCGCTCCCTCGATGCCCTCGCCGAACGTCTCCGGGTCGATGAGGACGACCAGGTCGAACTCAAGGCCCTTCGACAGCTCCGGGGTCAGCGACCGGACGCGGGGCGTCGCCCGGAAGCGGGGGTCGCCGATGACGCAGGCGATGCCGTCGGCGTTCACACCGAGCCAGGTGTCCAGGACCGATTGCAGCTCCGTCACGGATCCGCGGACGACCGGGATGCCGCTGCTGCGGATGGAGGTCGGCACGTTGGCGTCCGGGAGCGCGGCCCTGATGACCGGCGCCGCCTCCGTCATGACCTCTTCCGGCGTGCGGTAGTTGACGGTCAGGGAGGCCACGTCGATCCGGTCGAGGCCGACCCGCTCCAGCCGTTCCTGCCACGACTCCGTGAATCCGTGCCTGGCCTGGGCGCGGTCGCCCACGATGGTGAAGCTCCTGGACGGGCAGCGCAGCAGCAGCATCTGCCATTCTGCGTCGGTCAGTTCCTGTGCCTCGTCCACGATGACGTGGGCGAACGGGCCCGCCAGGAGGTCAGGTTCGGCGGTGGGCAGCGCGTTCTCGTCGACCAGGGAGGCCTTCAGGTCCTGCCCGTGCAGCATTCCCAGCGCGCCCTCGCTCTCGTCGATCTCGACGTTCTGCAGCAGGCTGTCCATGACGTCGGCCCTGCGTGCGAGTTCGGCGGCGACGGCGGTCTCGTGCCGGTGCTTGCGCACGGACGCCTCGGGGTCGCCGAGCCGCTGCCGTGCCGCGTCCAGGAGCGGCAGGTCGGACACCGTCCAGGCGTGGGGTGCGTCCTTGCGCTGCAGCTTCCGTACGTCGTCGGCGTCGAGCCAGGGCGCGCACTTGCGCAGGTAGGCGGGTACGGACCAGAGGTCGCCGACGAGGTCGGTCGGTTCGAGGATCGGCCAGGCGCGGTTGAGGGTCCCGATCAGCTCCCGGTTCTGGAGCAGCGACCTCCGGAGCAGCTCGGGCGAGACCTCGTCGTCGTCCCCCGCGTCGTCCCCGTACTCGTTCTTGTGCTTGTCCAGCAGGATCGTGAGCAGTTCCTCGCGGACCTGGTCGCGGGCCTCGTTGTGCGGAGTGCCCGGTTCCACCGCGGCGAAGGCGGCGGCCCAGTCGTCGGCGCTCAGCCAGATGTCGGACCAGTGGGTCGAGACCGTCATCCCCTTGGTGGGCGGCTCCTCGTAGATGCCGACGGCCGGCTCGATCGCCTTCACCATGTCGGCGGACGACTTCAGACGGGCCACCTCCGGGTCCGCCTCGGCCCCTGCTTCGGCTCCCTCCTCGACGAGGTCCCGCAGGATGCAGGTCTGTACGCCCTCCTCGCCGAGGCTGGGCAGGACGTCGGCGACGTAGTCCAGGTAGGGGCGGTGCGGGCCGACGAACAGCACGCCGCCCCGACGGTGGCCGAGGCGGGGGTCGGCGTAGAGGAGGTAGGCGGAACGGTGCAGGGCGACGACGGTCTTGCCGGTGCCGGGACCGCCGTCGACGACGAGTGCGCCGCGGGACCCCGCGCGGATGATGGAGTCCTGGTCGGACTGGATGGTGGAGAGCACGTCCCGCATCCGGGCCGACCGGTTGCTGCCCAGGCTGGCGATGAACGCGGACTGGTCGTCGAGCGCGGCATGCCCCTCCAGTCCGTCGGCGGTGAAGACCTCGTCCCAGTAGTCGCTGATCCGGCCGCCGGTCCAGCGGTACCTGCGGCGGCTCGACAGGCCCATCGGGTTGGCGTGGGTCGCCGCGAAGAACGGCTCGGCCGCGGGCGAGCGCCAGTCGACGAGCAGTCGGTGCCCCGCGCTGTCGGTGAGGCCCAGGCGCCCGATGTACACGCGCTCGGCGTGGTCCGCGCCGCCCTTCTGGACGAAGTGCCCGAGGCACAGGTCAAGCCCGAAGCGGCGCAGGGTGCGCAGCCGGCCGGTCAGCCGGTGGATCTCCGCGTCCCGGTCCATCGCTTCGCGGCCGATGCCGCCGCGCGACCTGCGGACCTCGTCGAGGCGGTCGGACAGTTCGGTGATCGACTCCTCAAGGCTCGTCGCGATGGCCGCGAAGTGCTTCTCGTCGCCGCCGATCAGCGCCGGCCCGGCCTTGGCGGCAAGGCGGTCGGGAAGGTCGAACGCGCTGGTGGTCAGGGGGTTCGTTTCATCAGCCACACGCACTTCGTCAATCTCCCATATCCGCAGGTCCAGGCTTAGGTCCGTGATTCTGCGGCATGAGGGGGGCCTTGCCGCAAGGCCCCCCGTGCGTTATAAGTTGAAAGTGGCAAGAGGTGGGTATCCCCCCCTTGCCGCCCCTCCCCCAGCCGCCTTCCTTCGCTCACATGGGCAGTGAGCGCAGGCGCACCGCACCCTCCGGCCAGTCCTCGTCCCCGTGCAGCGGTGTCCACATGGTCCGCAGCGGCATGAGCACGACGCGCTCCTGCGGCTGCTCGACGTGAACCTCCCTGTCGATCGCGCGCCAGCCGAGCTTCTCGTACAGCGCGACGAGCGGCGGCCTGCAGAAGAGGAGCGCCCGCTCGGGACCCATGGTCCGCGCGTGCTCCAGGGCCGCCCCGACCACCCGTCGCGCCAGCCCCTGCCCCCGTACGTCGGCCGCCACGGCCACCCCTCCGACGCCGACCACCTCCGTGTCCAGACCGCCGACCGACAGCGGCAGCCTGCGCAGGCCGGCGTGCGCGACGAGACGTCCGTCGGTCTGCACCAGGCCGAAGTGCTCTTCCTTGGGAAGCCAGGTCAGACCGGTGTCGGCCACGCCGAACGGGTCGGCGCCGTCACCGAGTATCCGGGCCGTCTCGTCCTTCGTATAGCGGTCGAGGCGCTGGACGGCGAGGGCCGGGACACCGGTCGAGAGATCATCAGTCATGGCCCTCATGATGCCGTGGTGCCTGCCGCTGTCAGTGATCGGTGTGCTCAAGGCGCCGGTGCAGGTCCAGGCCGCTCGTGCCCGGGGTTTCCACGCCCGGCAGCAGGCGCATGTCGTGGTCGTAGTCGCCGCCGACGAGTGTGCGGTACGGGACCGGAGTGTCCGTGAAGAGGTGGTCGAGGCGGTGGGCGTACGCCTGCTTCGCCGCCTCGAACCGGTCCTGCGGCAGGGAGTTGGCCTCGTACACCGCGAACGGTTCGAGCGGGGACATGCCGGTGAACCAGAACAGGCCGTGCTGCAAGGGGTGCAGGACGTCCGCGAGGCTGCCGTGCAGGCCGCGGTCGGAGAAGGAGGGTTCGCGGGCGCCGGCCGTGACCGACAACAGGGCCCGCCGTCCCGCGAGCACGTTCTCGCTGTACGGCGGCGGCAGCTCGGGTCCGTACGCGAAACCGGCGGTGAAAACCCGGTCCACCCAGCCCTTGAGGATCGCCGGGGCTGCGAACCACCACACCGGGAACTGCAGGATCACGGCGTCCGACCGGCGCACCTTCTCCTGCTCCGCCGCGACGTCCGGCGTGAGCCGGTCCGCCAGTGTGGCCTGTTCGGAGGCGGCCATCACCTCCAGCCTCCGGTCGCCCGGGTGGTCGGGGAAGTCGTCGGCGTCGACGGTCGCCTTCCACTTCATCGCGTAGAGGTCGGAGACGCGGACCTCGTGCCCGGCCGCGCGCAGGTGATCGGCGGCGAAGGCGGTCAGGGCGGCGGTGAGGGACCGGGGGTCGGGATGGGCGCTGACGAGGAGGATCTTCTTGGACCGGGAGGAGTTGGGCTGGGAGGAGGTGGCCAGCGAGGAGTTGGGCTGGGAAGAGTTGGCCTGGGGCGAGGTGAAGTCGTTCATGGCTTTACGTTCTCCCGGACGCGGCGGGGTAGCCAGAACCCTCTTCGACCGGTGGATCCCCGATCCTGGTACTGCGAGGGCCACCCATAATGGAACGCATGGACGCCATGGACGGCATGAAGGGCACCGAGACAACCGAGCGCCCCGAGGACACCGGCAGCGACACCCGCCACGCGCTCGGCGGTTTCCTGCGGGCCCGCCGGGGGCGCGTCACGCCGGAGACCGTCGGGATCACGGGCGGCCGGCGGCGCCGCGTACAGGGCCTGCGCCGCGAGGAGTTGGCGCAGCTCGCGGGGATCAGCGTGGACTATTACGTACGCCTTGAACAGGGCCGGGCCACCCAGCCCTCCACCGAGGTGCTCGACGCGCTCGCCCGGGCGCTGGGCCTCGAAACGGCAGAGCGCAGGCATCTCGCCACCCTCGCCGGGGCCAGGGGCGGACCGGCGCCGACCGCCCGGATCGGCCCCGTGCTGCGCCGGATGATGGAGTCGCTCGACCGCTTCCCGGTGTTCGCGACCAACCACCGTATGGACGTGGTGGCCTGGAACGACCTGGGCTCCGAACTGCTCGGCGGCATGACCGGGCCGCCACCGCGCCGGGACCCCAACAACGCCAGGTTCGTCTTCCTCGACCCGGCTTCCCGGCTCGTTCACCCCGAGTGGGAGGAGCGGGCGAAGGAGACCGTGGGGCAGCTACGCGTCGCAGCGGGACGCTACCCCCACGACGCCGAACTGACCGCGCTCATCCGTCAGCTGTCCACGGAGAGCGCGGAGTTCAGCAGAATCTGGGCCACCGGCGAGGTCCTGATGTGCACAGCAGGCCGCAAGCGACTGGCACACCCGGCCACCGGCCCGCTCACCCTGGACTTCGAAACGCTCCACGTCCCCGCGGAACCCGGCGAAACGGGCCTGGTGGTGCATGTGTACGGCGCGGAGGACGGCTCACCGGAGGCAGCCGCACTGGAACGACTGAGCTCGGGAACGGCCGCCGCACGCTGATATCGACCGCCGCACGCCGATGCCGAACTGGCGCCGGGTGAGGTGTTGTTGTCCGCGGACAACAAAATCGGCGCCGGAGAAGCGCCGAAATTTACTGCAAATCACCCCGAATCGGGCGGGAAGTGCTCTCCTGTCTGCACAGCTCGCTCCGCCGCTTCCCTGGCCAGGTCCGCGTACTGCCGGAAGAGGACGGGATGGGCCGCATCCTGTCCGCGTGCGTCCAGGGCCGCCCAGCAGCGGGCGACGAGACCGCGCGCCTCAACGCCCGGCCAGGGGTCGGGCAGCAGCTCGGGCGGGAGCAACGGGTCGGGTTCCGTCGCACGGCTCAGCTCGGCGGCCAACTCGACGGCAGTGGTCAGGAGTTCGGCCGGGCTGAGGTCGGCGGGGCCGGTGAGGCGGGTGAGCCGGGGGCGGGCGATGCGGGCGAGGCGGTGGTAGCGGTCGGCGATCTCCTGCTGGGGCCAGAGGGTACGGGCGAGTTCGGCGGGATCGCGGATCGTGGTGCCCCTGCGCAGGTCCGTCGCCGTGAGGAGGGTGAGCGCGTCGAGTACGCCGAGCCTGCGGGCCGCGTCCTCGACGTACGGTTCCCAGGCGTTGGCGCAGACGTACAGTCCGCCCTGGAGCGGTGAGCCGCCGAGCTGTACGAGGGTGTCGCGCAGGGAGTCGCGGGCCGCCCGGTCCGACTCGGGCACCGCGAACGCGACCAGGTGCCAGTTGCCGTCCCAGGGGGCGAGCCCGGCGTCCTGCCGGAAGGCGTACCGGAGGAAGTCGGCGTTGGGGGCGAGGGCGCGGACCGTGTCCTCGGTGGCGTGGAGGCGCGCCTTGCGGCCCCGCCCCTCATGGGTGAAGCGGCCCTCGGCGACGAGCCGTTTGATGCACAGCCGCACCTGCTGGTCGCTCATGCCGAGCACGTCGGCCACCGCGTACAGCCCCCCCGCGTCGACCGTGCCGTCCTCGCGGATCAGGGCGTGGACGAGCATGCGGGTGGGGACTTCGACGCGGTCGGCGGGATCGGCGGGATCGGCGCGGTCGGCGGGATCGGCAGGGGCCACAGGCGCGGCGGAGGCGGCAGGGTCGGCGGAGGCTGCGGGGATGGTCGCGGGCATGTCGGTCAGTGTCCTCTCAGCGGGTCCTGCGGTACGGCCCGGTGCATCGTCGTCACCGCGCCGAACCCCAGCAGCCTACGGAGGTACGGCGTCCGCTCCGTCCGTACGGCCGTGAAGCCGCGCCTCTCGTACAGCGCCCGGGCGCGCGGGTTCACGTCGATCACGTCGAGCCGGATCTCCCGGCAGCCGTGCTCCGCCGCGATGGCCGCCACCTCTTCGATGAGCAGGCTCCCGGCCCCCCTGCCCCGCGCACGGGCGTCCACGGCGATGCCGTCCATGACCAACTGACCGGCGGCGGGGCGCCGTTCGAACAGGGTGAGCAGGGCGACCCGGTACAGCCCGCGCACCCAGCCGTACGTACGCAGGACGTCGGAGGCGGAGCCCCCGATCAGCGCCCGGCCGCCGACCTGGTACCCGGCGAGACCGACGAGCTGTCCTTCGAGGAGCGCACAGACGGCGCGGTCGGCGTCGAGACGGGCGGCGAGGAAGGGGATCGCCTTGGCGGGCGGATTCAGCGCCGGTCCGAGCTTGCGGCCGAAGGCCTCCCAGTAGAGCTCGGCGGCCCGCTGCTCGGTTCCTGCGGGGAGGCCACGCAGGAGTTTCAGGTCCTCTGTGTCCATGGCTGCATTCATGACACTCAAACTATCATCTAGTCGTCGGTCGTGACAGATGCGATAGTTTTGGGAATCCGGTCCGTCTTCGGGAAGGAACCCGCCCCATGCCCCGACCCACGCCCCGACCCCGCCTCCGCCCTCTCCGCCTCGCCGTCTGGTCGCTCGCCGTGCTCCTGGTGGTCGCCGCCGCGCTCGGTGGGGTGGTGCTCCGGCAGCACTCGTACGACATGGACGAGCAGCGCGTCACCGTCCGCCACGGCGGCCACACCCTGCACGGCGTGCTGGCCACGCCCCGGGACGGCCGCGCACGCCACGGACTGGTGGTGTTCGTGCACGGCGACGGGCCGGTCGACGCCACCCACGACGACGGCTACCGGCCCCTGTGGGAGGCGAACGCCAAGGCCGGTTACGCCTCCCTCTCCTGGGACAAGCCCGGTGTCGCGGGTGCGCCGGGCGACTGGCTCGGCCAGTCCATGGACGACCGGGCCGACGAGACCGCCGCCGCGATCGCGTGGGCCCGTGCCCGCCCGGACATCGACGGCGACCTCATCGGACTGTGGGGTGCCAGCCAGGCGGGCTGGGTGCTGCCGAAGGTCGCCGCCCGCACGCGGATCGCCTTCGCGCTCGCCGTCTCGCCCGCGGTCAACTGGCTGCGGCAGGGCCGTCACCACCTCCTCGCCGCACTGCGCGCCGAGGGCGCTCCGGCCGCCCGCACCAGGGCCGAGGTCGAACGGAGCGATGCCGTCCGCCGCCTGTTGGCACGCCGCGCGACCTTCGAGGAGTACGAGGCCACGATGAAGGAACTCGACGCCGGCGCCACCGTGACGCTCGACACCAACGCCACCATGACGGCGGCCCGTTGGCGCTTCGTCACCAGGAACCACACCGCCGACGCCACCGCGGACCTGCGCGCCCTGCGCGGCGTACCGGTGCTGCTGACCCTCGCGGACCACGACCTCAACGTGGACACCGCCGAGACGGAGTCCGTCTACCGCAGGGAGTTGGCCGCAGGCGGCACGCTGACGGTGGACCGCTACCCCGACGCGGCCCACTCCCTCGTCAAGCGGTCCGTCGAGGAGTCGGCCGCCAGGATCGCCCTGACCGCCCTCTTCGCGCCCCGGGCACTGTTCGCGGACGGATTCCTGGACCGGCAGCGGGACTTCCTGCGGAGGCCCGGCACCTCGTAGTCCTCTCGCACACGACGACGCCGTCCTGCCGAGCCACCGGACCGGGCCGACCGTTGGCCGTGCGGATCGGGGCTACGGGCGCCAGTACAGCGCCGGATCAGGAAGGTCGGCGAAGCCGAGGGCGCGGTAGAGCGGCTCGCCCTCGGCCGAGGCGTACAGATCGACCCGGGCCACCTCCTGCTCCCGGAACCAGTCGAGCAGCCCCTGCATGACCGCCCGGCTGTGACCGCGCCGACGGTGTCCGGGGTCGGTGACGACGCCGATGACCTGTCCGATCCGGCCGTTGCACAGGTGCGGCCCCGGGAACCGCTGCTCGATGGTGCCGATGCCGCAGGCGGCGAGGGGACCGCCCGTGCGGGGGTGACCGGCACCGTCACCCGTGGGCGGATCCTCGCCGTCCACGACCAGGATCCGTACGGCGTCCGACGTCATCTGCTCCTTGAGTACGGCGGCGAGCATGTGCCGCCAGTCCCCTTCCGCGGACGAGGGGTTGAAGAATTCGCCGCCGAGGTCGTCGAAGAGCAGCGCCCGCAGGCGTACGAGCTCCGGAATATCGTCCGCCGCCGCCTGCCGCACCCGTACCGTCCGCATCATGTAATGACCCTAAGCCGTGGGGGACACTTACGAAACCCCTTCGATACCCCGTGTCTCCGCCGACACCCACTCCAGATACGCCGCACTGCCCGTCGTCACGGGTACGGCGATGATCTCCGGGGTGTCGTAGTCGTGCAGCTCTCCGATCCGGCGCGCGAGCTCCGCCACCAGGTCGCCGCGCGTCTTGAAGTCGATCCGCCACTCCTGCGCACGCTCGACCGCACCCTGCCACCTGTACACCGAGGAGACGGTGAAGACCTGTGCGCAGGCGGCCAGTTGGTCCTCGACGACCCTGGCGGCCAGGGCCTGTGCCTTGTCCTCGGTGTCGGTGGTCGTGGTCAGTACGGCGTATGCGGGCTCGGGGTTCGTCGTCATGACGCGAGCGTACGCAGCGACGTCACGCCCAGAAGGCGTCGAGGGGCTGCGGTGTGGCGGCGGCGATGAGGCGGCGGGCCGTGCGGTGGGCCTTGTCGGCGGGGTCGGCGATGTTGCCCAGGGAGTGGTTGGCCACGGTTCCCTCGTAGATCAGCAGCAGTTGGTCCACCAGGAAGCCGGGGTCGGGCGTGCCCGTCGCCTCGGCGAGGGCGAGCATCCGGCGGCGCAGCGCGCGCTTGTGCTGGGTGACGACCGCACGGGAGGGGCTCGTCGGACCGGCCAGCTCGAACTGGGCCTGGACGAAGGCGTTGCTGCGCATCCCGCCCGCAGCGGAATCGGCCCAGTCGCGGAGCGCGTCGAAGACCGCCAGCAACTGGGCGCGCGGGTCCGGGTCCGCCGCCTCCAGACGCGCGTCGAGCGTGAGCCGCCACCGCACCTGACGGCCGTCGAGGTAGGCGAGGAATGCTGCGGTGTTCACGGGGCCTCCGTGGGCCTTCGAGGGAGTCGGCGAGCAACTCGGCTTCGCATCGGAGCAGTTGGGAAGCGTCGGGGCGGAGTCGGAGTGCGGCGTCGTACCGTGCCTGATCGCGTGGCCGGCGTTGACCCCGTACAGCACGTCCTTGACGACCAGGACCACGCGGCGGAGGGGAGCATGCATGAGCAACGGTTCCTTCCTGGGTGTCCAGCAGGGAGGGGCGCTAATGGGTATACTTGGCTTTCTCTCATTACCGTAGCATGGAGTAAGCCTTGAAAGTGCTTTTTTCAAATTACGCAGCGGGTGCGGGTGTGGCCACCGACCTCGTCAACACCTCCGCCCTCGTGTGGCGCACGGCGGGCGAAGTCCTCACCGATCCGGCCGCCTTGGCCGCGTTCCTCGACGAACACGGCCTTCAGCTCGATGCGTCGGCCCCGGGTGAACTGCCCACCGGAGCGGACCTGGCACAGGTGCACGCCCTCCGCGACGAGATCCGCGGCCTGCTCGAACTCCCCGACGAAGACGAGGCAGTTGAGGGTGCGAACGTGCTCGTCCGCCGGGCCTCCGCAGGCCTGGCCCTGCTCCGGGACGCCGACGGAAGGCTCCAGTGGCACGTCACCACCGCACCGCAAGCCTCCCTGGCCGACGAGCTCGCCGTCCTCGTCGGGACAGGACTGCTCGGCGTGCTGCACACCCTCAGCCACGAGCGGTTCCGGCACTGTGCCTCGCCGGTGTGCGAGGGCATGTTCGTCGACACCAGCAAGGCCGGCCGCCGCCGCTACTGCATGCCGGGCCTGTGCGGCAACCGCCAGCACGTCGCCAACCACCGCGCCCGCCGACAGCCGGGCTGAGCCGGACCCGCGGGCGAGGTCGCCAGCCTCCGCCGGAGCCCCCGCGCCGCACCACCACGTACACCAGAGCCGCCACGAACTGCAGCCCGGCGATCACCACGAGGAGGTACGGGGCTCCCACCGCGACCGCCGCCCCTGTGAGCGCCGCACCGCACGCCGCCGCCGAGATCTTCAGGCCCGCGCCGAGCGTGAAGACCTGGGGCAGCACGGCGGGCGGCGCGTACTCGGCACGGATCCTGAGCGTCGCACCGAGCAGCGGTCCGTCGCAGATGCCGGCGAGAGCGAACAGCACGACGCGCGACGCGAACGAGGGCACGCACGCGGCTGCGGCCAGAGCCGCCCCCGTACCCAACAGGGCGCAGAGGACGAGGCGTTGGACGGACGAGACCGGCCGCCACCGCGCCATCACCAGTGAGCCGACGAGGCCGCCGACGGCGAAGGCCGTCATCAGATACCCGCCGCCACCGGCCGCCGCACCCGGATCGTCGCCCAGCAGCACCGCCGTCATGGACAGCCCGCCCACCCCGATGAAGGCGACGACGGTGGCGAGCGTGACGGCCCGCAGCTCCACGACCCGCCACACGGCCAGCAGCCCGGCCACGAGGTCGGCCGCCAGGGACGGCCTGCTCTCCGCCGCGGCTCCGGTAGTCCCCTCGGGTGGCCGCCGGTACGGCAGAGCCGTCACCAGCACCGCGGCCACGGCCGCCCCGCCGCCCAGGGACGCGGTGGCCACCGCCGGTGTCGCCACTCCCGCCACGAGCGTCACGGCGGCGGCGCCCGTCACCCCGGCCGCGTTGAAGGTGGCCGCGTCCAGTGCGTACGCGCGTTGCTGCGCCGCCCCCTTGTCCGTGAGGCTCGCCAACAGGCCCGAGAGCCCGCCGGTGACGATCGGCCCGCAGCTGCCACCGGCCACCGCCGCCAGGAGGCTCACCCCGGCGGGTACCTTCCCCACGATCAACGCCAGCACCACGATCGACGCCGCGAACACGCCCAGCGCACCCGCGTAGAAGAGCCTCGGTCGCCGCACCCGCCCGGCCAGACTGCCGGTCAGCGGCGCCGTCAGCACGTGCGGCGCCATCCAGGCGGTCAGTACGTACGCCCCCTGGGCCGCGCTGCCGGTGCGCTGGATCGCCAGCAGCGCCACAGCGATCGGCATGCCCTCGTCCGCGAAGCGGGCCAGGTAGGCGGTGGTCAGATAGACGGGCAGGCCGAACCGCTCCGGCACGCTCAACGCCTCTCCCCCGCCGCCCGTCCCGCACTCCAGGACCTGCACGGAACCTACCGGGGCGCGCCCGCCGGTGGCGATCACTTCCGTCGGTTCAGCCGGAACGTCGGTTCAGCCAGGACAGCAGGTCATCCGGAACCTCAGCTCAGCCGGAACCTCAGACGGCAGATGACCGCGTCCGTGTCCCTGCGGACCGCGTGGGCGACGACCGCGCCGCGCTGGTTCTGCAGGAGGCGCTGCCACAGGTGGGCGGGCTCGACCTCGGGGATGAGGACGGTGATGCGGGTGCCGGGTTCGTCCGCGGCGAGCTTGTTCGCGTACGAGGCGAGGGGCCGGCCGAGCGTGCGGCGCTCGGAGGCGATCCTGATGAGCGGGACGCCCGGGTTCCACAGGGCCCAGTCGCGTTCCAGGGCCTCGGTCTGGGCGCGGTCCTCGGGGTCGGGGTGGCAGACGGTGACCGCGTGCACCTCGTCGCCGAGCGAGACCGCCGCGCCCAGCGCCTCTCCGGTGAGGCGGGTCAGGGAGGAGACCGGGACCAGCACCAACGAGCGTGCGCGGCACGGCACTTGGGGGATACGGCCGACTTCGAGACGCGCGCCGATCCGCCCGTACGCACGGTGCACCTGCTCGAAGAGCACCATGAGCAGCGGCAGGGCGACGACGATCAGCCAGGCGCCGTCGTGGAACTTCGTCGCCGTGACGACGACCGCGCTCACGCCGGTGAGGAGCGCGCCGAAGCCGTTGAGGACCGCCTTGCCCGTCCAGCGCGGGCCGCGCACTGTGCGCCAGTGCAGGACCATCCCGACCTGCGCGACGGTGAAGCCGATGAAGACGCCGATCGCGAAGAGCGGGACGAGGGTGTTGGTGTCGCCGCCGGAGAAGAGGAGGAGGGCGGCGGAGACGGCGGCGAGGGTGAGGACGCCGTGCCGGTGGACCTGGCGGTCGGCCTTGAGGCCGAAGACGTGCGGGAGGTAGTTGTCGCGGGCGAGGAGTTTGAGGAGTACGGGGAGGCCGCCGAAGGAGGTGTTGGCGGAGAGCGCGAGCAGGGCGACGGTCGCGAACTGGACGAGGTAGAAGGCCCAGTTGTGGCCGAGCGAGGCGTCCGCGAGCTGAGCGAGGACGGTGACGCCCTCTACCGGCTGGAGGCCGAAGCGGGAGATGAGGACGGAAAGACCGATCAGCATCACCCCGAGCAGCACGCCGAGTGCGACTTCCGCGTGCTGGGCACGGCGGGCGGCCGGGGCGCGGAAGGAGGGGACGGCGTTGGCGATGGCCTCGACGCCGGTGAGGGCGGAGCAGCCGGACGCGAAGGCCTTCAGCAGGAGCAGGGCGCCGACGGTCGTGGCGTTGTCGGCGAGCACGGAGGCGTGGCCCGCCGCGGCCTCGACGGAGGCCGGGGCGTCGCGGAAGAGACCGACCAAGATCACGGTCAGGATCAACCCGACGAAGACGGCGGTCGGCACGATGAACGCCCGTGCGGAGTCGACGATTCCGCGCAGGTTCACGGCCGTGACGAGGACGAGGACGGCCAGGCAGAGCCACACCCGGTCGTCGTACAGCGCGGGAAAGGCGGAGGTGAGGGCGGCGACTCCGGCGGTCACGGCGACGGCCACGTTCAGCACGTAGTCCAGGACGAGGGACGCGGCGGCCACCAGACTCGTCCGTGCGCCCAGGTAGGTCTTGGCGACGGCGTAGCTGCCACCGCCGTCGGGGAAGGCCGCGATGACCTGCCGGTACGAGGCGACCAGCACGGCCAGCAGTGCGGCGATCCCGAGGGTGACGGGAAGCGTGAACCCGAGGCCGTGTCCACCGGCGGCGGCCAGGACGAGGACGATCGCCTCGGGCCCGTACGCCACGGAAGCCATCGCGTCGAGGGAGAGCGCGGCGAGACCGGTGACGGCGGTCAGCTTGTGCCGGGACGCGGGGTCGGCGTCCGGCTGCCCTGCCGCTCCTGCGTGGGGGGATCCCTCGGTACTGCCCGGGGACGAATGCTCCACGGAGGAAGCGGATGTGGGGGTGGCGGACATGGACGAGCTCCTTCATTGCAAGTCCGCCCAGCATCGGCCCGGTCTTGGCACCCGCCTGCTCTTCCTAGCGCCTTCCTGCCGACCGACGGTTCCGTTTTCACGCATCCTTGACGCCCGGACCGCCGGGACCGCCGGGCCCGGCCCGCTCGGGCCCGAGCCTCACCAGGGTGCGCTCATACCCGCCAACCACCGGACACCGCTGCCCGACCCTCCCGCCCAGCAGGGCGGGCTACCGACCGCGTGCGCGGATTCGGTGCCGGACGGCAGCCGCCGGGCTCGTCCCGCTGGGGCATGGAGACACCAGTCGTGTTCGGGCTCGCCATGGACTACGAGGTGTTCCTCGTGAGCCGCATGCGGGAGGCGTACGTCCACGGCGCCCGGCCGGGCGAGGCGGTCGTCATCGGATTCCGCTACGGCGGCCGGGTGGTCGGCGCCGCCACGATCATCATGATCAGCGTGTTCTCCGGCTTCATCACCGAGCACAACGACCTGATCAAAATGATCGGCTTCGCCCTCGCGGTGGCCGTGCTCTTCGACGCCTTCGTCGTGCGGATGGCCCTCGTACCGGCAACCACTGAGGCGGGGCAGCCGTCACGGCGAGTGCTCCGCCCGAGAGCGGGAGGAGGCCGCCCCGGCGGCCTCACTACGTCGCGGACGCCGGCAGGTCCGGGCAGACCGGTGGGCGGCCGGGTCCGGTGCGCAGGGTGAGGACCATGGTGAGGCCGCCGCCCGGGGTGTCCTCGGCGGTGAGCGTGCCGTCCAGCGCCTCGACGAAGCCCCTGGCGACCGCGAGACCGAGACCGACTCCGGCGCCGCGCGGGGTGTCTCCGTACCGCTGGAAGGGTTCGAAGATGCGTTCCTTGGCCTCGTCGGGGACGCCGGGGCCGCGGTCGATCACCCGGAGTTCGACGCGGTCGGCGAGGGCGCTGGCCGCCACCAGTACCGGGGTGTCGTCGGGGCTGTACTTGACGGCGTTCTCCACGACGTTGGCGACGACCCGCTCCAGCAGGCCCTTGTCGACCTCGACCATGGGGAGGGTTTCCGGGATGTCGAGGAGGACGCTGTCGCCGGGCACGCCGACCAGGGCCATCGGGACGACCTCGTCGAGGTCGATGGTGCGGATGAGCGGGGTGACGGTGCCGGTCTGGAGGCGGGACATGTCGAGGAGGTTGCCGACGAGGTGGTCGAGGCGGTCGGCGCCCGCTTCGATGCCTTCGAGGAGTTCCGCCTCGTCCGCCGCCGACCAGACGACGTCGTCGGAGCGCAGCGAGGTGACGGCGGCCTTGATGGCGGCGAGCGGGGTGCGCAGGTCGTGGCTGACGGCGGCGAGGAGGGAGGTGCGGATCTTGTTGTCCTGGGCGAGGCGCTGGGCGTTCTCGGCCTGCCCGATCAGGCGTTGGCGGTCGAGTACGACGGCGGCCTGGGCGGCGAACGCGCCCAGTACCCGGCGGTCCTCGGCCGGCAGTACGCGCCCGGAGAGGGCCAGCGCGAGGTGGTCGCCGACGGGCATCTCCACGTCCGCGTCCTCGGGGCGGCCGGCCGGAGCGGGACCGATGGAGCCGACGCAGGTCCAGGGTTCGACGTCGCTCTCGCGTTCCAGGAGGGCCACGGACTCCATGGCGAAGGTTTCCCGTACGCGCTCCAGCAGGGCGTCCAGCGTGGTCTCGCCGCGCAGCACGCTGCCCGCGAGGAAGGACAGGATCTCCGACTCGGCGCGCAGCCTGGCGGCCTGGTGGGTGCGGCGGGCGGCGAGGTCCACGACGGAGGCCACCGAGACGGCGACTCCGATGAAGACCACCAGGGCGACGATGTTCTTGGGGTCGCTGATGGTCAGCTTCCCGACGGGCGGGGTGAAGAACCAGTTCAGCAGGAGGGAGCCGACGACCGAGGAGGCGAGCGCCGGGAACAGTCCGCCGAGCAGGGCGGCGGCGATCGTCAGCGACAGGTACAGCAACATGTCGTTGGCGAGGCCGACTTCGGGGGCGAAGTTGCTGAGGAGAAGCGTGAGCAGGGCCGGTCCCGCGAGGCCGACGAGCCAGCCCCAGAGCGTGCGGTTGCGGCCGAGGCGGGCGCTGCGGGCGGCCGGGAGCCCGCGTCTGCCCGTACCCATCTCGTCGTGGGTGACGATGTGCACGTCGAGGTCGGGACCGGATTCCCGGGCGACGGTGGAGCTGACGCCGGGCCCGAACACGTACTGCCAGGATCTGCGGCGGCTGACGCCGAGGACGATCTGGGTGGCGTTGACGCCGCGGGCGAACTCCAGCAGGGAGGCCGGTATGTCGTCGCCGATGACGTGGTGGAAGGTGCCGCCCAGCTCCTCCACCAGGGTGCGCTGGAGGGCGATCTCCTTGGGCGAGGCCGCGGTGAGGCCGTCGCTGCGCCCTATGTAGACGGCGAGTACCTCACCGCCGGCTCCCTTCTCGGCGAGCCGGACGGCGCGGCGCACCAGGGTGCGGCCCTCGGGGCCGCCGGTGAGGCCGACGACGATGCGCTCGCGGGAGCCCCAGATCGTGGAGACCTTGTGGTCGGTCCGGTACTCCTGGAGGTACTCGTCGACCCGGTCGGCGGTCCACAGGAGCGCCAGCTCGCGCAGTGCGGTGAGGTTTCCGGGCCGGAAGTAGTTCGAGAGCGCCGCGTCGATCTTGTCGGGTTTGTAGATGTTGCCGTGCGCCATGCGGCGGCGCAGTGCCTGCGGCGACATGTCGACGAGTTCGATCTGGTCGGCGCGGCGGACGACCTCGTCGGGGACCGTCTCGCGCTGGCGCACTCCCGTGATCGACTCGACGACGTCGCCGAGGGACTCCAGGTGCTGGATGTTGACGGCGGAGACGACGTCGATTCCGGCGGTGAGGAGTTCCTCGACGTCCTGCCAGCGCTTGGTGTTGCGCGAGCCGGGGACGTTGGTGTGGGCGAGCTCGTCGACGAGGGCGACGGCCGGGCGGCGGCTGAGCACCTCGTCGACGTCCATCTCGGTGAACACCGCGCCCCGGTGGGTGAGTTCACGCCGCTCGACCTGTTCCAGACCGTGCAGCATCGTCTCCGTACGGGCCCGGTTGTGGTGTTCCACGAAGGCGACCACGCAGTCGGTGCCGCGCTCCACCCGGCGGTGGGCCTCGGAGAGCATGGCGTACGTCTTGCCGACGCCGGGTGCCGCACCGAGGTAGATCCTGAGCTTTCCGCGGGTGCCGCGTGCCGTGTGTGTACCGGATGCCTCGTGCGTACCGGGCGCCTCGTGTGTACCGGATGCCATGTGTGTCTCATGCCTCGAAGCGGTAGCCCATGCCGGGTTCGGTGATGAGGTACCGGGGGTGCGAAGGGTCCGGTTCCAGCTTGCGTCGCAGCTGGGCCATGTAGACCCGGAGGTAGTTGGTGTTCTTGCTGTGGGCCGGGCCCCAGACGTCCTGGAGGAGACGGCGCTGGGAGATGAGCCGGCCGGGGTTGCAGATCAGTATTTCCAGCAGCTGCCACTCGGTGGGCGTGAGCCGTACGTCCCGGCCCGCCCTGCTGACCTTCTTGGCGAGGAGGTTGACGGTGAATTCGCCGGTGTCGACGACCGCGGCCTCTTCGTGGGCCTCGGGGGCCGGGCCCGTCCGGCGCAGGGCGGCCCTGAGCCGGGCCAGCAGCTCGTCCATGCTGAACGGTTTGGTGAGGTAGTCGTCCGCGCCCGCGTCGAAGGCCTCTATCTTCTCCGGCGAGCTGCGTCTGGCCGAGAGCACCAGGACGGGGGCCCTGGACCATGCGCGCAGTCCCTTGAGCACGTCGATGCCGTCCATGTCGGGCAGCCCGAGATCGAGGAGTATCGCGTCCGGTTGCCGTGCCGCGGCGAGGCGGAGCGCGCTGGCTCCGTCGGGGGCCGCGTCGACCCCGAAGTTCCGCGCCTGAAGGTTGATCACGAGGGCCCGGACGAGTTGTGGGTCGTCCTCCACCACCAGCACCCGACTCATCGGTGTGCGGCCTTCCTGTCGGAGCGGCGGAAGCCGACGGGCTCCTTGGTGCTCAAGGTCCCGTCGGCTGCCGCGCAGTGCGGATAAAGCCATCAGCCCTTGGCCACAAGGGACTTGAGGGCGATGTTGAGCTGGAGGACGTTGACGCGGGGCTCCCCCATGAAGCCGAGCGTGCGGCCGTCCGTGTGGTCGGCGACGAGCTTGTCGACCGCGGCGACGTCGAGGTGGTTCTTCTCGGCGACCCGGTGGGTCTGGAGCTTCGCGTACTCGGGCGAGATGTGCGGGTCGAGTCCCGAGCCTGAGGAGGTGACGGCCTCGGCCGGCACGTCCGAGCGCTTGACCTTGTGGTCGGCGGTGGAGTTGTCCGTGATGACGGCCTGCTGAGCGGAGAGCACCTTGTAGCAGAGGGTGGCCTGCTCGTCCTCCGTCTTGTAGTCGGACAGCTTCGCCGGGCACGTGCCGTCGACCGCGCCGCTGTCGCCCGACAGGTTGGTCGCGCCGGACAGGATCAGCTTGTACTGGGTGTTGATGCTGTTGGAGCCCAGGCCGTTGGAGGGGCGCGGCTGGAACCACTTGAGGTCGGCCTGCGGGGTCTCCTCGGCGTTGTTCGGGTCCTTGAGGGGGAGGTTGTACGACTGGCCGATCAGCTCGGAGCCGACGACCTTGCCGGTCGTGGGGTCCTTGATCTCGGAGCCGTTGGCCTGGTCGGAGAAGGCGACCTGGGCGATGCCGGTGATGGCGAGCGGGTAGATCACGCCGCACACGACCGTCAGGACGATCAGGGCGCGCAGTCCTGCCCAGAGCAACCGGGCTGTGTTTCCTGCGGAGTTGTTCATGACGTGATCAGCCGATTCCGGGAATGAGGGAGAGGAGCAGGTCGATGATCTTGATGCCGATGAACGGGGCGATGAGGCCGCCGATTCCGTAGATCCCCAGGTTGCGGCGGAGCATCCTGTCGGCGCTCATCGGCCGGTACCGGACGCCCTTCAGGGCGAGCGGTACGAGCGCGATGATGATCAGCGCGTTGAAGATGACGGCGGCGAGGATCGCGGACTGCGGGCTGTGCAGGCCCATGATGTTGAGCTTGTCGAGGCCCGGGTAGACCACCGCGAACATCGCGGGGATGATCGCGAAGTACTTCGCCACGTCGTTGGCGATGGAGAAGGTCGTCAATGCGCCCCGGGTGATGAGGAGTTGCTTGCCGATCTCGACGATCTCGATGAGTTTGGTGGGGTTGGAGTCGAGGTCCACCATGTTCCCGGCCTCCTTGGCGGCCGAGGTGCCGGTGTTCATCGCGACGCCGACATCGGCCTGGGCCAGCGCCGGTGCGTCGTTCGTACCGTCGCCGGTCATCGCGACGAGCTTGCCGCCCGCCTGCTCGCGCTTGATGAGCGCCATCTTGTCCTCGGGCGTCGCCTCGGCCAGGAAGTCGTCGACCCCGGCCTCCTCGGCGATGGCCTTGGCGGTCAGCGGGTTGTCACCCGTGATCATGACCGTTTTGATGCCCATCCGGCGGAGCTCGTCGAACCGCTCCCGCATGCCTTCCTTGACGACGTCCTTGAGGTGGATGACACCCAGGACCCGTGCGCCGTCAGCGTCTTCCAGAGCCACCAGGAGCGGCGTGCCACCAGCCTGGGAAATCCGGTCGTTGAGCTCCTGGGCGTCTTCCGAGACACTGCCGCCCTGCTCCTTCACCCAGGCCACGACCGATCCGGTCGCACCCTTACGCACCTTGCGCCCGTCCACGTCCACACCCGACATCCGGGTCTGGGCCGTGAAGGCCACCCACTCCGCTCCGGCCAGCTCGCCCTGGTGGCGCTCGCGCAGTCCGTACTTCTCCTTCGCCAGTACGACGATGGAGCGGCCCTCGGGGGTCTCGTCGGCGAGCGACGACAGCTGGGCGGCGTCGGCCAGTTCGGCCTCGGTCACGCCTCGTACCGGAAGGAACTCGGCGGCCTGCCGGTTGCCCAGCGTGATGGTGCCGGTCTTGTCGAGGAGGAGCGTGGACACGTCACCGGCGGCCTCGACCGCCCGCCCCGACATGGCCAGTACGTTGCGCTGGACGAGGCGGTCCATGCCCGCGATGCCGATCGCGGAGAGGAGTGCGCCGATCGTCGTCGGGATCAGGCAGACGAGGAGCGCGACGAGCACGATCATCGACTGCTCGGCGCCGGCGTACGTGGCGAACGGCTGGAGGGTGACGACGGCCAGCAGGAAGACGATGGTGAGGGACGCCAGCAGGATGTTGAGGGCGATCTCGTTCGGGGTCTTCTGCCGGGCCGCGCCCTCGACCAGGTTGATCATCCGGTCGATGAAGGTCTCGCCGGGCTTCGTCGTGATCTTGATGACGATGCGGTCCGAGAGGACCTTCGTACCGCCGGTGACCGCGCACCGGTCGCCGCCCGACTCCCGGATCACGGGGGCGGATTCGCCGGTGATGGCGGACTCGTCGACCGAGGCGACGCCTTCCACCACGTCACCGTCGCCGGGGATGATGTCCCCCGCTTCACAGACCACGAGGTCGCCGATGCGGAGGTCCGTGCCGGGCACCCGCTCCTCGTTGCTGCCGATGACGCGACGTGCGACGGTGTCCGTCTTGGCCTTGCGCAGGGTCTCGGCCTGCGCCTTGCCGCGGCCCTCGGCGACCGCCTCCGCCAGATTGGCGAAGATCGTCGTGAGCCACAGCCAGGCGGTGATCGCCCAGCCGAACCAGTCGCCCGGATTCAGGATCGCGAAGACCGTGGTCAGTACCGACCCGATCTCGACCACGAACATCACCGGGGACTTGATCATCACCCGGGGGTCCAGCTTGCGCATCGCGTCCGGGAAGGACTTGAGGAGCTGCTTGGGGTCGAAAAGGCCGCCGCCGACCCGGCCCTGACCGCCGCTGCCGTTGTCGGGCTTGTGCCCGGTGGGCACGTCCGGGTGCGGTGCACGGGTCCCGGTGGTCGCAGTAGGTGTGCTCATGATGCGAGCCCTTCGGCAAGCGGTCCCAGCGCGAGCGCGGGGAAGTAGGTGAGACCGGTGATGATCATGATCGTGCCGACCAGCAGTCCGGTGAACAGCGGCTTCTGCGTACGCAGCGTGCCCGCCGTCTCCGGTACGGGGGTCTGCTCGGCCAGCGAACCGGCCAGGGCCAGTACGAACACCATCGGCAGGAAGCGGCCGAGCAGCATCGCGATGCCGATCGTGCTGTTGAACCACTCGGTGTCCGCGCTCAGCCCGCCGAAGGCGGAGCCGTTGTTGTTGGCGCCCGAGGTGTAGGCGTACAGGATCTCGGAGAAGCCGTGCGCCCCTGAGTTCAGCATCGAGTCGCCGGGCGTCGGCAGGGCCATCGCGGCGGCGGTGAAGCAGAGCACCAGTGCCGGGGTGACGAGGATGTAGCAGGCGGCGAACTTGATCTGCCGGGTGCCGATCTTCTTGCCCAGGTACTCCGGCGTACGGCCGACCATCAGACCGGCGATGAACACCGCGATGATCGCCATGACGAGCATTCCGTACAGTCCGGAACCGACGCCGCCGGGCGCGATCTCGCCGAGCTGCATGCCCAGGAGGTTGATGCCGCCGCCGAGTCCGGTGTTGGAGGAGTGGAAGGAGTTGACCGCGCCGGTCGAGGTCAGCGTCGTGGCGACCGAGAAGATCGCCGAGCCGCCGATGCCGAAGCGGTTCTCCTTGCCCTCCATCGCGCCGCCGGCCAGGTCGAACGCCGGGCCGTGGTGGGCGGACTCGGTCCACATCATCAGTGCGGTGAAGCCGAGCCAGATCGTCGCCATGGTGGCGAGGATCGCGTAGCCCTGCTTGACCGAGCCGACCATCTTGCCGAAGGTGCGGGTCAGTGCGAACGGGATGACCAGGATGAGGAAGACCTCGAAGAGGTTCGAGAGCGCGTTGGGGTTCTCGAAGGGGTGGGCGGAGTTGGCGTTGAAGTAACCGCCGCCGTTGGTGCCCAGCTCCTTGATGACTTCCTGCGAGGCGACCGCGCCGCCGTTCCACTGCTGCGTACCGCCCGTGAACTGCCCGACCTCATGGATGCCGGAGAAGTTCTGAATGGCGCCGCAGGCGACGAGCACGAGCGCGCCGATGACGGAGATCGGGAGCAGGATGCGGACGGTGCCGCGCACCAGGTCGGCCCAGAAGTTGCCGAGTTCACCGGTGCGGGAGCGTGCGAAGCCCCGTACCAGTGCGGCGGCGACGGCCATGCCGACGGCCGCTGACACGAAGTTCTGCACCGCGAGGCCGCCGGTCTGGACGACGTGGCCCATGGCCTGTTCGCCCGAGTACGACTGCCAGTTGGTGTTCGCGACGAAGGACGCGGCGGTGTTGAACGCCTGGTCCGGGTCGATCGAGGAGAAGCCGAGCGAGCCGGGCAGGCTGCCCTGCACCCGCTGCATCAGGTAGAGGAAGAGGACGCTCACCAGCGAGAAGCCGAGGACGCCGCGCAGATAGGCGGGCCACCGCATCTCGGTGCTGGGATTGGCGCCTATCGCCTTGTAGATCCACTTCTCGGCCCGCAGGTGCTTGGGCGAGGAGTAGACACCGGCCATGTAGTCGCCGAGGGGGCGGTACGCCAGCGCGAGCGCGGCGACGAGTGCGAGGAGCTGGAGCACTCCGGCAAGGACAGGAGACATGTCGGGCTCAGAACCTCTCCGGGTACACAAGGGCGAGGATCAGATAGCCCAGCAGGGAGACGGCCACGATCAGGCCGACGATGTTCTCGGCAGTCACAGCTTCGTCACCCCCTTGGCGACGAGTGCCACCAGCGCGAAAACCGCGAGTGTGGTGACGACGAAGGCCAGATCGGCCATCGCGAGCTCCTGAATGCAGTGGGTGGGTGGAGGCGGGTCTCACGACCCGGGCCGTTCGGCCGAGCCGTACGTCCCGAGAGAAGAGAAGCCCCTCCCCGCCCCCTTTTGACCTGCGTTAACGCCCCCCTGACGCGCGCAGTGCCGCTCTTTACGCGTCTCGTACGGGGAGATCACGGAACGGGGGATCCGGAGCCCCTCCCCGGCAAGACCCGCGAGGGCCGCTCACGCTGCCGTTCCGGCCCCCTGCACCCGGGCCTCACCCAGCCCGGAGAACTGCCCGCACGCGGCACACCACGGCAACCCGGATTCCGGGTCGGTGGGGCAATCCGCCGAACAGCGGGGGCACTCGGCCGCGGGGGCACCCTTCCAGGGGGTGAGGAGCGTACGGCGCCGCATGGTGGAGCGTACGGCCACGGCCTTCGGCCGGTTGGTCGCCACCTCTGCGCAGCTGTTCACCTGCGCGTCCCGGCACGCCCGCGTCTTGCCGAACGCGCACTCGGGCGGTGCCTCAGGCAGCCGGTCCCGACGCTGCCCGCGTACCGCGCAGCCCGCCGTGTTCCCGGGGTTCGCCGAGAAGGGACCGCGCCGCCCCTTCGGGCGGCCACCTCGCGGGTTCAGGACAGCAGCAGCGGCATGTCCCACCCCAGGTGCGACGCGCCGCCCGACGCGTAGGCGTCGAGGGCCAGCGAGAGTCCCGCCGCACCGTCCAGGTAGCCCGACATGTCCGTCGCGTACGGCACCTTCGTCATCGTGAAGCGGTACCCGAAGGGCGCCTCCTCGTCGTAGGCGTCGACGAGGCGCTCAGCGATGGCGTCGCGCAGGGACTCGATCCGGGGGTCCGCCGCGTCCTCGTTGAGCAGCCCCAGCAGATGCAGCGCGCCGCCCCAACCGTGGCACAGGGCATGGTCGTTGACGCCCCACTCGTCCATCGGCCGCACCAGCAGCCGGGCCAGCGAGTCCGTCGCCGCCGCCGTCCAGTCGGCACGGCCCAGCGCCCGCCCGGCGAGCTGCAGGGCGCGCGAGACGCCGGGCGTCCCGTAGCACCAGGAGGGCCAGCCCGCCTTCGCCGCCAGGGCGTCGGGACCGGCCGCGTACTCGTCGAGGTCGAGGTGGGCGGGCCAGTACGTGCCGTAGGCGTCGCGCTGCCGCCAGCGCAGCAGCAGCGCCGCCGTCCGCTCGACGGCCTCCTGCTGGCGCGGCACGCGAACGCCCTGCTGCCACGCCAGCGAGAGCAGCGCGAGCGGGCCCGCGATGCCGTGCGAGAGGCCGAGGTTGAGGTGACCGTACGGAAAGTCCTGCTCCTGGCCGACGCGCGGGGCGTCCAGCGCCCACCACCGGGGGACGTGGTGTTCTTGGTGCGGTACGTCGTCCCTGACGGCGAGCTCGGTCAGGTAGCGCAGTACGGTGTCGAGTTCCTCCCCGCATGTGTCGGCGCGCGCCAGCAGGTAGCGGCCCAGGCCCGTCGCGCCGCGGACCACTTCGAAGTGGCCCATGGTGGGGACGGGCGCGTCGTCGGGCACGGCGGGCAGTGCGGTGCGGACGACCTGCCGCTGGAAGTCGTCGAGCTGCCGCAGGACGCTCACGTATCCGCCGGTGGCACGGTGGGCGAGGAGCACGGCGAAGGCGAGCGCGCCGGGCCCCTTGAATACCCCGGACGCCGGATGTGCGCCGGTACCGGCGGCGCGGGTGGCAACGCCGAGGTACCGGTGGGCGGCGCGGGTCTTCTCCGGGGTGGGCCGGGCCGAACCGCTGAACGCCATGGCCACCCCGGGGCTTCCGCTGCCGAGTGACAGTTCGGCCCACACCGCCTCCGGCAGCCCGTCGTCGGCCGCTTCGGGCGGGATGCGGGTGGCGGCGGCGGTGGTCTCCGGGTCGGCGAGGCGTTCCAGGATCCGGTCGGAGGCCCGGGCTGCGCGGGCGTGCAGGGCCGTGCGGTCGACGGACATGGTGGTGGCTGACGCAGGCAGGTTCACGTGGTCGTCCTCTCGGGGGCGTCGGGCCCGGTGGTGCGGGTGCGGCCCGGCGCGGGATCCGACGTCGGCGCCCCGCGCCTGGTGTCGTGCGCCCTGCGGCCCCGCAGCGTGCGGACCGCGCCGCGCAGGACCGCGTACCCCTTGGCCTCGCCCTTCGGGTCGATGCCGAAGGACCGGTTGTGGTGCAGGTGCAGCAGCGAGCGCAGCGCCTCGTCGCGGTCGGCCTGCGGGGTCGTCGGCGCGAGGAGCAGGTCCCCGTACGCGCGCGGCTCGGGCGACCGCGTCCACAGCTCGCCCAGCGTGGGCACCCCGAGCGCATTCGCCGCGTGCACGGCGAGCCCCCCGGGACGTATCAACTCATCTGCCAGGGAGCGATGTTGCTGGTACGAGGCGTGCTCGGGTCCCTTGGTGAACATGCCGTCCACCCACCCGCACCAGTCCCACTCCCCCAGCGACTCCAGCAGCATCGCGTGCCCCACCGCCGCCAGCACCTCGTCCGGGACCTTGGCCGCGCCCGCCTGCCGGGCCCGGGCCTGGAACACCGCCGCCCGGCTGTCGGTGAGGAACACGCCCTCGGCGGCGGCCTGGAGCGCCTCGCCGCCGTAGCGGTCGGATTCGGGCCGGTAGGTGTCCAGTTGGAGGGTGCGCACGACGCCGGAGGCGGTCATCGCGCGGACGTGCCGGGCGAGCACGGGCAGGACCTTGCCGTACAGGGTGAGGGGGTCGCCGTGCAGGCGCAGCCGCAGGTGGGGCTGCGGGTCGCGGTAGCGCAGGAAGAACCACCGGTCGACGTCGTCCTCGATCTCGGCGAGGAGCGCCGGAAGGCGTCCGGCGAGCAGGGCGTCCATGGTCCCGGGCTCGGTGTACAGCTTGGCGAACAGCCAGTCCTCGCCGGGGAGTTGGATGCGGGTGGGGGCGGTACGGAGAGGGACGGGTGCGGTGGGTGCGGGGCGTCCCCGTCCTCGTACGAGCGGAATGACGACCTCGGTGCTGTGTCCGTCCACCCAGCCGAGCCCCGCGCCGTCCGCCGTGATGTCCTCGAAGAGGACGAAGCGGGCGTCGGGGCGGGCCAGTTCGGTGCGCAGGAGGAGGCGGTCCCAGTCCTGGTCGAGGTCCAGGGGGAACATCTGGTCGTTGCGGGCGAGCTGGAGGCGGGCGGGCACCCGGTTGCGGGTGCGCCAGGCGTCGAGGCCGCTCTCCCACGGGCCCACGCCGCCGCCCCTGGCTGCCTCCTTGAGCCGGTCCCCGGTGAGCCAGCGGCGCGGCGAGGTGAGGACGCGCCCGTACCGGACGCGGGGCAGGTACGGCAGGACGTCCAGGCCTGCCCAGTCCCAGCCCGACCACACCCGGCGGCGCGCGTTGCCGAGGTCGGCGATGAAGCGGGCGACGGGCGGGGCCTCGCGGTCGAGGGCGAGCATGTGCGGGACCACGGGGACGACGGGACGGCCGGTGGCGGGGTCCAGGAGGCGCAGCCCGTCGTCGCCCGCCGCGACCAGGAGGGTCCGCCAGTCCAGGCAGTGCGCGTCGCCCCGGTCGTCGGGCACGCCGACGGGGATGCGGTACGGGGCGAGCCGGGGCACCTGGACGAGGTTGAGGGAGCGGGCGTTGCGCGGGCGGACCTCCAACTGGGCCACGATGAAGTCCTGTTGGCCCTCGCCGACGAGCGCGCGGAGCGGGTCGGTGAGTCCGGCGGCCGCCGCGAAACGGCCGGCCGTCGCGCCCGCCTGCCAGGAGCCGATGTGCGGGCTGCCCAACAGGGTGTAGTCGCCCCGGTCGAGCGCGGCGGTGGAGTCGGCGAGGACCTGGAAGCAGAGTTCGAGGGAGCGCGGCGGCAGCGCCTGCGGGTCGTGGTCGGCGAGCCGGGCGAGGCGGCGCACGTCGTCGTCGGCGAGTTCGACGTCGCCGCCGTCGAGGATCGCCTGGTGGACGAGTTCGGCGACGGCCGCACGGCGGGGCCGGTCCGCGTCGGCGCCGGGCCCGATGACAGCGTGGGCGGGAGCGCCGCCGGGCTGGTACTCGGGCGGCAGGCCGAGCCCGCGGTGCGGGTCGAGGAGTTCGCCGAGGGGGACGGCGGATGCGGTTCCGTACCGCTCGATGAAGCGGTCGCGGTAGTCCCGCATGTGTTCCAGGGTGGCCCACTCGGGGGTCATGGCCCAGATCGCCGAGGCGTACCGGCGGACGTCGTCGGCGACGGAGTGCGGGAGGACGAGGTCGTCCTCGTACAACAGGTCGGCCTGCACAGGAGGCCTGTCGCGTGCGTCGCCGGCGCCGGCGGCGCCCAGTTCCCGGACGCTCTCCAGCAGTGCCCGCCAGGACTCGCGTCCCTCTCCCGGACGGTCCCGTTCGTGCGCGGCGGCGGCCTCGCGGACCGCGCGCAGCCCGTGCGCGGCGTCGGGCTCCGCCGCGTCGAGGACCGTACCGAGACGGTCGAGGAAGGCGTCGTCGATGCGGTGCGGGGTGAGGGAGGTGAGCAGGAACCCGTGCTGCACGAGGCCCGCGAGGAGGCCGTCCAGACGGGCCGGGTCGGTGCCGGGGTTCTCCTCGGTGAGTACGTCGAGGAGCGCACGGTAGCCGACGGGGCGGGCGGCGGCCTCGCGTACCCGGGCGACGGCGCGGTTGTCCCGTACGGACGTCTCGCGTTCGCCGGTGTGCAGGGTCAGCCGGCCGTCGCGCAGCACGCACAGGTCACTGAGGACGACCTCTGCCTGGGACCTGACCTGCGGATTTTTCAACCAGTCCTGAACGCGCCGGTGCAGCCAGTCCCCGTCGAGCCGCACCGCGACCCGGCCGGGCCCGCCGGTCTCGGCCTTGGCGGCGTCCCCGAAGCGGGCGGCAGAGACCCCGGCGAAGAGCCCGAAGGGGGTGGGCCTGCCACCGGCCCGGCGGGCGTACCGGGAGAGCGCGCGGGCGGCACCGAGGGCGTGCTTGCGGCTGAGGGCCTCGCCGCCTTCGCCGTCGAGTTGCCGGAGCACCGCGGAGAGGCTGCCGCTGGCGACGTCGACGGCACCGCGCAGGTACGGGTCGGCGGCCAGGGAGCGCAGGCCGGGGAGGGGGTCGGCGGGGTCGACCGGAGGTACGGGACGGGTGCGCGGGGTCCCGGCGCGACGGACCACGACGGGCTCGCACACCTCGAAGAGGGGGAGGCCGTTGCCCGGTCCGGCACCGGTCTGAGCCGCACGCTCGCGCTGGTTCGTAGGAGTTTCCACGTCGTCCGCCTCGCCTTGCTCGCCGCCCGTGCCGGTCCCGCGTCCGGCCGGGGTTCCCACCGGGTCCACGCGAACGCGGGGCGGACGAGAAGTCGTCCGCCCCGCGTCTTCATCGTCAGGTGCTGTCGGGTACCGCGGCCAGGGTCAGCAGCAGACGGGACAGCGGGTGCCGATCGCGAAGCTGCTCGGCGAGGTCCACGTCCCCTGTCCGAACTCGTCGGCTCCGTCGGCCACATCCGAGATGCGCAGGTCCAGGTCGAGGTCGGCCGAGTCCTGGGTCTCCTGAAGAGCGAATTCGATGCGCAAGGCGTACTCCCTAAGGTAGTTGTGCCACACGGAGGTGGTGGTGCCACACAGAGCTCCAGCACCACAGGACCCTCACGAGCCCCGTTCGCCACATAGTCACCGACTGTCCCATCGGTTCGGGAGTCGAAAATCAGACAACGATATTCGGCCAGCGGTACGCGCCCCGGGCGTCCTCAGACGCCGGAAGGGCGGAGCGCGGCGAACACGCCCTCCCGCTGCGTGCCGTCCGGGGACGCCCAGGGCGCGGTGACATGGGCCCGGGTCCCGTCCGGCACCGCCGTGCCCAGTACGCGCGTCACCGACAGGGTCAGCGGACCGGACGCCTCGCCGGTGCTCACGGCGACGGTCGTGGCGTGCGTTTCCTCGTGCGCCTCACCGGGGACGAGCCCCCGGGGCAGCGCGAGGCCCGTGGTGCGAACCGTGACGGTCGGGTCCGGGGTGTCACTGGCGCTCTGCTGCTGCGGCTCGGCGCGGCCCTGGAGGAGCGCCAGCAACTGGGCGACGAGAACCGGGTCCTGGGTGCCGTCGTACACCCAGCGCCTGCCCAGCACCCCGTGCTCCGTCATGCCGACGAGGGCCTGCTCGGCGGCCCCTTCGAGCGGCGCGCCGCGATAGGTGACCGGGACGTGGTAAGCGACCGGGCGCTCCCCGGACGTGTCCGTGACCACCATGAACTCCAGGCCCACCGTGCCGGACGTGAGCCGTTGTGACGTGTGACCACTCCGCGACCCGGTTCCTCCGAACAACTTCCTGCAGCGGGCGCTGTGGGAGGGCCGTCGAGCCAGGCGCTGATTCTGGCCAAGTCCGGTGAACGTCTCCACGCCTTCGAGTGGGCGAGCCCGCTCTTCCTGGCTGCCGGTGATCGAGTCGCCTTCGAAGGCGGCAGCTTCGTCGTCGTGCGGGCCGGTGGAGTGCGGCTGTCGCCGGCCGGTGACTGGTCCACTCGTTGCGGGCCCGGGTCTCTGCGCCGCCGGTAGAGGCGTCAGGGGTACGTACGGAGGACGCACGAAGGCCGCAGGGAGGCCGTATCGGCCTCGCCTCCAGCCTCGGCCCCAGTTCCTGCGCCTGCGCCCACGCCCGGCAGTGACACCACCATGGTGAGGCCGCCGCCCGGGGTGTCCTCCGGGGTGAGGGTGCCGCCCATGGCCTCGGTGAGTCCGCGCGCGAGGGCGAGGCCGAGGCCCACTCCTACGGTGTTGTCGGTGTCGCCGAGGCGCTGGAAGGGGACGAAGACGCGGTCCCTGCCCTCCGGGGGCAGCCCGGGTCCCCGGTCCGTGACGCGCAGTTCCACCCGGTCGCCGAGGGTGCTCGCGGAGAGACGGACGGGCCGGTCGGGCGGGGAGTGGCGTACGGCGTTGCTGATCAGGTTGGCGATCACACGCTCCAGAAGTGGCGGGTCGCTGAGCACCGTCGGCGCGGTTTCCAGGTGGGCGACCACGATCTGCGGCGCGTCCGGCGGCAGCCCGCCCAGGGCGGCGGGCAGGACCTCCTCGAAGGCGGTGGGCCGCAGGGCGGGGGTGAGGGCGCCGGCCTGGAGCCTGCTCATGTCGAGGAGGTTGTCGATGAGGCGGCCGAGCCGGGCCATGGACTCGTCGGCGGTGGCGAGGAGCTCGTCCTGTTCCTCGCGGGTGAATTCGACGTCGGGGCTGCGCAGCGAGCCGATGGCCGCCCAGCCGATGGCGAGCGGGGTCCGGAGGTCGTGGCTGACGGCGGCGAGGAGCGCGGTGCGCATCTTGTCGGCGGCACGTAGCGGCTCGGCGGTGCGCACCGGCGCGACCGTGTGCATCGGCTCGACCGCACGTATCGGCTCGACCGCGTGCACCGGCTCGACCGCGTGCATCGGCTCGACCGCGCGTATCGGTTCGACCGCGCGTATCGGTTCGGGCGCGGCGGCGGCCTCTGCCGGGCGGTCCCGTTCGACGGTGGCGACGATGTGCGCGGCGAACACGGTGAGCGTGGTGAGCGCGCGGTGCAGACAGACCTTGAGCCTGCCCCGCGCCCGCCGGTCCAGCCGCCGACCCGGTTGCGGATGCCGGCCCAGCCGCCGGCCCGGTTGCCGGCCCTGCTGATCCCTCAGCGCCCCCGCGCCCTCGGTGTTCAGAACCTGTCCGAGTTGATGCGGGCGGCGAGCAGGTAGCCCACCAGGGCGACGGCGACGAGGGTCCCGACGATGTGCTCCACGGTCATGATCTCCCCAACTTCCCTGTGACGGTGGCCACTTGGTCCACCCGCCCATCGTGGGACCAGTTGTACGGGGAGGAGCGAGGGTCTTGACGCGGTTCTGACGCCGTACCGTCGTATCCCTACGTTTCCCTGGCACGGCAGGTCGGCCGCCGTATGGGACGTGCCAATTCCGCGCTCCACAGGGCGATTCCCCGCCACCGGAACCCTAAGTTCCCTGTGGGCCGCCAGCTCCCGCTCCCCGTTGCTCTGCCGTCGCGTACGGCCGGGTCATGCCTCCATCCCCCAGAAGGTCTCCCCCGCGATGCTTCCCGCCGCTCCCCCGAAAACTCCGCGAACCCCTCCCGCCCCGAGGACCCCGCCCCGCGCACCCGCCCCCGTTCCCACCCCGTCACACGGGCGCGCCCGGCGAGCCGGGTTCCTGGACCCCGTACAGCTGCTGAAGGCGTTCCCCGAAGCGCTGCGCAAGCTGCATCCGCGCACCCTCCTGAAGAATCCGGTCCTCTTCGTCGTCGGCGTCGGGTCGGTCCTCACCACCCTCTCGGCGCTGATCCACCCGTCCGTGTTCGCCTGGGTGATCAGCGTCTGGCTCTGGCTCACCGTGATCTTCGCGCAGTTGGCCGAGGCGGTCGCCGAGGGGCGGGGCAAGGCGCAGGCCGAATCGCTGCGCAAGGCCCGTACGGACGCGGTGGCGGTGCGGCTGCGGCACTGGACGTACGGCACCGACCTCGACCGTGCCGAGACCGAAGAGGTCGCCGCGACCGAGCTCCAGCTCTTCGACTTCGTGGTGGTCCGCGCGGGCGGGACGATCCCGGCGGACGGCGACGTGGTCGACGGCGTCGCGGCGGTCGACGAGTCGGCCGTCACCGGTGAATCCGCCCCCGTCATAAGGGAGTCGGGCGGCGACCGCTCAGGGGTCACCGGCGGTACGAAGGTCCTTTCCGACCGCATCGTCGTCCGCGTCACCTCCCGCCCCGGGCACTCCTTCCTGGACCGGATGATCTCCCTGGTCGAGGGCGCGTCCCGGCAGAAGACCCCGAACGAGATCGCCCTCAACATCCTCCTCGCCGCCCTCACCCTCACCTTCGTGCTGGTGGTCGTCGCGCTCGCCCCGATGGCCGGTTACGCGGGCGCCGCCCAGTCCACCACCGTCCTCGTCGCACTCCTCGTGACGCTCATCCCCACCACCATCGGCGCGCTGCTCTCCGCGATCGGCATCGCGGGCATGGACCGCCTGGTCCAGCGGAACGTGATGGCCATGTCGGGCCGCGCGGTCGAGGCGGCGGGCGACGTCGACACGCTCCTCCTCGACAAGACCGGCACCATCACCCTCGGCAACCGCGAGGCCACCGCCTTCATCCCGATGCCCGGCGTCACCGAACCGGGCATCGCCGACGCCGCACAGTTGGCCTCGCTCTCGGACGAGACCCCGGAGGGCCGCTCCGTCGTCGTGCTGGCCAAGCAGCGGTACGGGCTCCGCGAGCCCGCCGACGGCGAGCTGGGCAGCGTACGGTTCGTCGGCTTCAGCGCGCAGACCCGGATGAGCGGCATCGACATCCGCCGGCCGGACGGCGCCGCCTGCTCGATCCGCAAGGGCGCGTCCGCGCAGGTCGTGGAGTGGGTACGGATGTACGGGGGTACGGTCCCGGCCGAAGCGCTCCAGTGGTCGCAGGCCGTCGCGGCGAGCGGCGGCACCCCGCTCCTGGTGGCGGTGCTCGACACGCACGGCCCCCGGATCCTCGGCATCGTCCACCTCAAGGACGTCGTCAAGGACGGCATCAGGGAGCGCTTCGCCCAGCTCCGCCGGATGGGAATCCGTACCGTGATGATCACGGGCGACAACCCGCTGACGGCCCGCGCGATCGCCGAGGAGGCCGGGGTCGACGACTTCCTGGCCGAGGCGACGCCCGAGGACAAGATGGCGCTCATCAAGCGCGAGCAGGCGGGCGGCAAGCTCGTCGCGATGACCGGCGACGGTACGAACGACGCGCCGGCGCTGGCCCAGGCGGACGTGGGTGTGGCCATGAACACCGGCACCTCGGCCGCCAAGGAGGCCGGGAACATGGTGGACCTCGACTCCAACCCCACCAAGCTCATCGAGATCGTCGAGATCGGCAAGCAACTCCTCATCACCCGGGGCGCATTGACGACCTTCTCCATCACGAACGACGTGGCGAAGTACTTCGCGATCATCCCCGCGATGTTCACCTCGGCCTATCCGGGCCTCGACGCGCTCAACATCATGGGCCTGCACAGCCCCACCTCGGCCATCGCCTCGGCGATCATCTTCAACGCCCTGATCATCGTGGCCCTGATCCCCCTCGCCCTGCGCGGAGTGCGCTACACCCCTGCCTCCGCACACGACCTGCTGCGCCGCAACCTGACGATCTACGGGCTCGGCGGCCTGGTCCTCCCCTTCGTCGGCATCAAGCTCATCGACCTGCTGGTCTCGCAGATACCGGGGCTGGGCTGAGACGGAGGGCCGCCGGACCGCCGGACCCGCCGGACCGCCGAACCCGCCGGACCGGCCGGACCGCCAAACCGCCGGACCGCCAAACCGCCCGCGAGAAAACCCGCGTGCCCCCGACGGGCATGCAGGGTTACGTTCGTCCCATGGAGCCCACGGATTCGGTACGGGTAAGGCTGATGCGGCAGAGCGACCTCCCGTCGGCGGAGCGCGCGTCGGCGGTGACGTTCCTGGAGGGCGACCGGAGCAGCAGGAGGGTCAACGATCCCGAACCGCAGCCTCGTTCGGCGGCGGAGTCCGCCGGGTGGATCGACCGGATGAGCCACTTCCTCACCACGGACCCGGAGGGCTGCTGGGTGGCGGTGGACGGCCCGGCCGAGGAACGGGTCGTCGGCTTCGCCCTCTCACAGAACCGCGAGGACCTGTGGTTCCTGCTGACGTACGGCGTGCTGCCCGGCCTCCAGGGCAAGGGCATCGGAAAACGCCTGATGGACGCCGTACTGGCCCACGCCGGCGACCGTCGGGGCATCTTCATCTCGACCGTGCACCCCGGGGCGACCCGCCGCTACTGGCAGGCGGGGTTCGCGTTGCAACCTCTGATGAGCCTGTCAGGAACGGTCGACCGCACGACGCTCCCCGCAATCACCGGGCTGCGGGAGGGCGGGGCCGACGACATCGAGTGGATGGACCGCGTGGACCGGGAGGTACGCGGGGCCGGCCGCGGCACCGACCACCTCCACATGCAGGAGACCATGCGGCTGGTCGTCTCCACCGAGGAGAACGGACGGCGGGGGTACGTCTACACGGAGACAAACGGCCGAGCCCACCTCCTGTCCGCCCAACACCCGTCCACGGCCCAGAAGTTGCTCTGGGAGACACTGGCCTCGGCACCCCTCACCCAGGACCGCACCCTCGTCACCTACGCCATCACCGCCGCCAACCACTGGGCAGTGGACGTCGGCCTCGCCGCCCGCCTCGACCTCGGCCAGGAGGGCTACCTGGCCCTGCGCGGTATGGAGCCCCCGGCCCCGTACCTGCCGAGCGGCCGGTTCCTCTGACGCCTCCACGACGCGGCGGTCATGACGGCCCGTGTCGCCCCGTTCTTCGTCGAGGACGACGACCGGGCCCGGACCCTCGCCGGTCGAGGTCCGGACCGAAGGGACTGAAGTGACCGAGTTTCCCAATGGCGGCTGCACGGTGACTTCACCACCACATCGGACTGCCCCGTACGGGCAAACCCCTGGGAGCACCGGTCCGCCGCGCGCCCTGAACAGGGCCTCAGCCGGAAATTCACTGGCGCCGAGTTCCGAACTCCCGCTAGAAAGGGGCTCCATGAGCACCTCCACGCCTGCCGCGTCCGCCGTAGCGCCCGTCGCAGCCGACCCACGTACCTTCGTTCCCACCACGCTCGGCCTCGGTGACGCACGCCTGCGCCCGTGGAGCCTCCAGGACCTCGAATCCCCGGCCCTGCTCGACGGGCTGATCGCCGCTGCGGCGGATCCGCAGATAGCCCTCTGGAACCCGCTCCCCACGGCCGACCTCGAATCCGCCGCCAAGTGGCTCGAAACCCGTGCCAAAGCCTGGTCCGCAGGCACCCTCGCCACCTTCGCCCTCCTCGACGGCGGCACGAACAGCACGGACGGCGACGACGCCGACCTCACGTTCCTCGGCGCCCTCACCGTCCGCTGGACCGACCGCTCGGACGGCCTCGCGATGATCGGCTACTGGCTGCTCCCCGCCGCCCGCGGCCGGGGCCTGGCCACCCGGGCCGCCGTCGCCGCCACCGACTGGGCCTTCCGTACCGCCGCCGTTCGCCGTCTCGAACTCGCCCACGCCGTCGAGAACGAGGCCTCCTGCCGGGTCGCCCAGCGCTGCGACTTCCCCGCCGAGGGCACCCTCCGTGCCTCGTACCGCTTCGGCGACGGCGAGTACCACGACGAACACCTCCACGCCCGCCTGGCCACGGACCCGAGGCCGGGGGCCGACACCCGCGGGTGAACCCGCCGCCCGCGCCCCTCGGAGCCGCCCTGAACCACCCCGAGCCGCTCCGTGCCACCCCGAGCCGCTCCGCGCCGCCCCGTACCGCCCGGATCATCCGAGGGATCGGTCAGAACGTGGCCTCGATGTGGGCGAGTTGAGCGGCGAGGAGCTCCTCGAAAGCGGCCTGCCGGTCGACTCCCAGGGGGCGGACGTCGCGGGCGAAGTGGGCCAGCGCAGGGAAGCGCTCGGGGTCGGCGCCGAGCACCGTGACGCGGAACAGCTCCATGCCCTGTTCGTACTCGTCGGGGGCCAGAGCGCCGACCCCGGCCTCCGAGGCGACCAACGCGGCGATGAGTACCGCGATCCGGTGGTAGTGCACCGGGATCTCCGCGTCGGGCAGCCCCGACGCGCGCAGCGCCTGCAGCGTCTCCTCCACGACCAGCCGTGAACCGGTGCCGCCCGATGCGTATCGCCCCCAGGTCGTGGCGAGTTCGGGGTGCCGGCCGAAGGCCTCCCGTACGCACAGGGCCAGGGCCGTGATGCGCTGCTTCCAGTCGCCCTCGGGACGGTAGCCGTCCATGGCGGTCAGGAGGACCCGGTCGGCGACCGCGCGCAGCAGTTCCGTCTTGCTGCGGAAGTGCCGGTAGAGGCTGGAGGAATCGGTGCCGAGCACCGCCGCCAGCTTGCGCACGCTGAACGAATCGGCGTCGCCCGTGCGCAGCAACTCCGCTGCCGCGTCCAGGATCTCCTCGGTCGACCAGCGCCTTCTGCCTGTCATTCCGTCTCCCCTGTCCCTCTCGTCGGGTCACCCTAACTCACGCACCCGGCCGTTCACTTGGGCATGCGCCCACTCATGCACCTGAGAATGCACCCACACCTGCACCCGCCAATGCGCTTGGTGTTGCACGCACCGCGTGCATAATGAGGAAAGGAGCACGCCGAGGGCCCAACTGCGGTCGTACGGCGCCCTGTTCATGCCCTGTCACCCGGGTCGGACGGCTGCCGACGTGCGGCGCCCGCCCGGGACCTGCGAAAGGACGCATGCCATGAGGAACCCGCTGAATCCCGCGAAGCTGACCGCCGCCCTGGAGAACGTCCACCGCGCCGGGGTGCCGGGACTGTTCGCCGAGGTGCGTGACGGCGACCAGGTCTGGCGCGGCGCCGCCGGGGTCGCCGACGTCGACACCGGCCGCCCCGTCACCGCCGACATGCGCCACCGCATCGGCAGCGTCACCAAGACCTTCACCGCAGCAGCGGTGCTTCAGCAGGCCGAGAGCGGTCGGATCGGCCTCGACGCACCGATCGGCCGGTACCTCCCGAAGCTGGTTCCCGGAGAACGCGGGGAGGCGATCACGGTACGGATGCTGATCAACCACACGAGCGGCCTCGCCGAGTACCTCCCGTACGCCTATCCCTCCTTCAGGCCGTTCCCCGTCCTCGCGGACACCACGCCGCAGAGCATGGACGACCACCGGTTCACCCGGTTCGACCGCACCGAACTGATCGGGATGGGGGTCACCGCACCCGCCGTCGGCACCCCGGGCGGCCCGTTGGGGCTGTACTCCAACACCAACTACCTGCTCCTGGCCGAACTCCTGCAAGAGGTGACCGGCGTCGCGGCCGAGCGGTGCATCACCGAGAACGTCATCGAGCGCGCGGGGCTCCAGGACACCCGATTCCCCTCCGGGCCGCACATCGAAGGACCGCACTCGCGGATGTACGAGTCGTGGTTCGGCATGATCGACCCGCCGCGCGACTACAGCGTGTACGACATGTCCTACTGCGGCCCCTCGGCCTCGCTGATATCGACCGTCGCGGACGTCAACCGCTTCTACGCCCTGCTGCTGGCCGGCAAGATCGTCGACCCGTCGCCGCTGGAACAGATGCAGCGCACCGTCCCGGTCGTCTCCCAGGAGCTCACGACGATCGACTACGGCCTCGGCCTGTACCCGATGAGGACGCCCGGGAAGCGCACCTTCTGGGGCCACGGCGGCACCACCTGGGGCTCCGGCACACTCTCCATGATCCGCGCCGACGGCAGGCGGCAGATGTCCGTGGCGATGAACCTCCAGAGGTGGAACAGGCTCGACGCATCGGGCAGGCCGCAGCCCCACCCCATCGACGGGGCGCTCGCGGCGCTCCACGAGGCGGCGATGTACGGCTGACCGGGCCGGGCCTCCTCACGCGGTGACGCGGTAATCGGCCCGGCGCCGCGTCACCCCTCCCGGGCCGGGCCCCGACGTAGGCTGGACACGGCCGGAAACCCGCAGGTGAGGGACAGGAGACCCAAGTGGCCGAGACGACGACGGCCGAGGTGACGGCCGAGGTGATGGCCGAGGTGATGGCCGAGTTGGCCGGGCTCGACGACCCGAGGGCACGTGCGGTGAACGAGAAGCACGGTGACGATCACGGGGTGAACCTCACCAAGCTGCGCGCGCTCGCGAAGCGGCTGAAGACGCAGCCGGATCTCGCGCGCGAGCTCTGGGCGACGGACGACACCGCGGCGAAGCTGCTGGCGATCCTGATCTGCCGCCCGAAGGCGTACGGGCGGGACGAGTTGGACGTCATGCTGCGCCGGGCGCGCACCCCCAAGGTGCACGACTGGCTCGTGAACTACGTGGTGAAGAAGAACCCGCACGCGGAAGAGCTGCGCCTGGCCTGGTTCGCCGATCCGGATCCGGTGGTCGCGAGCGCGGGCTGGGCGCTGACCACCGAACGCGTGGCGAAGAAGCCCGAGGGCCTCGACCTCCCGGGACTGCTCGACGTCATCGAGGCGGAACTGAAGGACGCCCCGGACCGTCTGCAGTGGGCGATGAACCACTGCCTGGCCCAGATCGGAATCGAGCACGCCGACCTCCGCGCGCGTGCCGTCGACATCGGTGAGCGGCTACAGGTGCTCAAGGACTACCCGACTCCCCCGGGCTGCACGTCCCCGTTCGCGCCCGCCTGGATCGCCGAGATCGTACGCCGGCAGGACCACGGGGCACGGGCCTGAGAAGGCTGTTCAACGCCGCCCGCGCCGCCGTCCGGAGCGGGTGTCCGCCGCGCCGGGAGGTTTCCGGCCCTGGCGTGCGGCGGCCAGGCTCCCCTGGCGGGCGATCGGGGCTCCGAGACCTTACGAAACGCGGACGTCGGCCCCGTACCCGGGTGCGCGGGCACCGCACGGCGGGGCCGGGTGCGAGGCTGAGGACATGCAGGAGCACAGGCAGGAGCACAGGCAGGAGCACCGGCAGCACGCGCGGAGGGTCCTGGTCGTGGACGACGACCCGACGGTGGCCGAGGTGGTCACGGGCTACCTGGAACGGGCGGGTTTCACGGTGGACCGGGCCGACGACGGCCCGGGCGCGCTCGGGGCGGCCGAGCGGCACTGGCCCGACCTGGTCGTCCTCGACCTGATGCTGCCCGGCATGGACGGTCTCCAGGTCTGCCGGCGGCTGCGGGCCCGCGGGCCCGTTCCGGTGATCATGCTGACCGCGCGCAGCGGCGAGGAGGAGCGCATCCTCGGCCTGGAGGTCGGCGCGGACGACTACGTCACCAAGCCGTTCAGCCCGCGGGAGCTGGTGCTCCGGGTCGAGTCGGTGCTGCGCCGGGCCGCCCACGCGCCGACGCCCGGGCCGCCGCTGCGGGTCTCGGGCCTGGAGGTGGACCCGGTGGCCCGCCGAGCCGCCAAGGACGGCCGCGAACTCGCCCTCACTCTCCGGGAGTTCGACCTGCTCGTCCACTTCCTCCGGCACCCGGGGCAGGTGTGCGGCCGGGAACAGTTGATGCAGGAGGTGTGGGGGTGGGAGTTCGGCGACCTCTCCACGGTCACCGTCCACGTGCGGCGGCTGCGGAGCAAGGTGGAGGACGATCCGGCCAGGCCCCGGCTCATCCAGACCGTCTGGGGCGCCGGATACCGCTTCGACCCGCTTCCCGAGCTCGATCCGCCGCCTGAGCTCGATCCGCTTCCCGAGGCCTGACCGACCCGCTTCCCGAGGACTGACACCCGTGGACGACATCCTGCTCATCGCCCTCTACGCCTTCCTCGGCGCCGCCGGGGCCGGGCTGCTCGGCGCGCTCGTCCTGCATCTGCTGCGGCGCCGGTCGATCGCCGTCTCGCTCACCGTCGTCGCCGCCGTCGCGGTCACCGCGATGCTCGCCGGGACCCTGGCCGTCGCCCAGGCGATGTTCCTGTCCGCCCACGACCTCTCCGTGGTCACCCTGGTCGTCGCGATGACGGCGGTGGTGTCCCTTCCCACCGCCCTCCTGCTCGGCCGCCGGCTCGTCGTACACACCCGCCGACTCGCCCTTGCCGCAAGGGAGTTCGGAAACGGCGGTACATTCGTCGCCCCGCCGGGCCCCGCTCCCGCCGAACTGGCCGCGCTGAGCGCGGAACTGGCCGCCACCGGTGAGCGCCTGGCCGCGTCCCGGCAGCGCGAACGCGCCCTGGAGGCGTCCAGGCGCGAGCTGGTCGCCTGGATCTCGCACGACCTGCGCACCCCGCTGGCCGGACTGCGCGCCATGTCGGAAGCGCTGGAGGACGGGGTCGTAGCGGACACGGCCCGCTACCACCGGCAGATCCGCACCGAGGTGGACCGGCTCAACGCGATGGTCGGCGACCTGTTCGAGCTCTCCCGCATCCATGCCGGGGCGCTCGCCCTGGTACGGGCCCGCATCTCGGTGTACGACCTGGTCGGGGAGGTGCTCGAAGGTGCGGACCCGCTCGCCAGGGAGCACGGGGTGCACCTGGTCGGGGACCGGGTCGAGGCCGTCCCGGTCGAGGTGGACGGCAAGGAGATGACCAGGGTGCTGGCCAACCTCCTGGTCAACGCGATCCGCCACACTCCCGCCGACGGCACCGTGGCCGTCGCCGCCGAACGCCTCGCCGACACCGTGGTCCTCTCCGTCACCGACGGCTGTGGCGGCATCCCGCCGGAGGACCTGCCCCGGGTCTTCGACACCGGCTGGCGCGGCACGGCGGCCCGGACCCCTCCGGCCGGCGCGGGGCTCGGCCTGGCCATCGTGCGGGGCATCGTCGAGGCGCACTCGGGCCGGGCGGAGGTCCACAACGTGACCGGCGGCTGCCGCTTCGAAGTCACCCTGCCGGCGTCGGACAGTCCGTGTGGCCCAGCTCGGTGAGGCCCGGGGGTCCCAGAAGTCCCAGAGGCCCTGGCAGCTTCGGGAGTACGGGAGTGAAGCGGCCGAAGTAGCGGCGTAGCGCCGTACGCGACTACCCGGGTACGGGGCGCGAGACCTCGGTCACCGTGGCCGTGCCGACGGTCGGCCCGCCCTCGTGCATGGTGATCACGTCGCCGCGTGCGAGGTGTGTCCAGTGCTCGGGGGTGAGGGGCGCCAGCCGTACGGCGGCGGTCTCGCCCGGGCCGAGGGTCTCCGCCGATTCCACCCACAGTCTGGCGATGCTCGTGGACCGCGCGCCGTCGGCGGTACGGAGGCCGATGTCCCACACGGGAGTGAGCCGGCCGTCTCCGGCGAAGGCACTCCGGCGGGTTCCGCCCTCTTCGGGCGTCAGCAGCGTCAGCGTCGCGCGGAAGACACCGTGCTCGGTCTCCCGCGCCCGCCACCCGCACCAGCGGCTGCTGCGGTCGAGCATCATCTGGCGCGCGGCCTCGGCGAGAAGCTCCCAGAAGGCCACGGGTACGGACACCGCCCGGCCGTCCCCCAGCTCGACGAGGAGGTACAGCGCCAGCTCCCACTCCCGGCAGTCGAGCTCCCCGTGCACGTCCCCGGCCGTGACGCCGCTCGCGGACACGGCCGCCTCGTCCGGCAGGAGGCGGGCGGCCCGCCGGAGGAGGGTGAAGGCGTCCACCACGGCATTCACGCGTTCCACCGGGTTCACCGGGTCCACTGGGTTCACTGGGTTCACTGGGTTCACTGGGTCCACGCGTTCCACGGACAGGTGCGAGCGCTACTCGCCGTCCGCGTACGCCACCGCGGCGCCGTACCCCTGCCGCACGGAGACGTCCGTCAGCCGCCAGCCGGGGATGTCGCCCGGCCGCAGACCGGTACCGACGTACGTCCCGTCGAGCGGTACGGCGATCCCCGTCCCGGTCCCCTTCAGGTACGCCTCCTTCCGGCACCAGCAGCGGCCGAACGCGGCCTGCCGGGCGGTGTCGTCCGCGTCGAGGGCGGTCAGTTCGGCGCGCTCTCGCGGGTGCAGGGTGGTGGCGACCTCGTCCGCCTGGGCGGCGTCGGGAAGGAGTTCGACGTCGATCCCGACCGGAGTCGGGCCGAAGGCGAAGAGGACCAGGTCACCGCTGTGCGAGAGCGAGAAGTGGAGGTCCGATCCGGGGACACAGGGACGCCCGTGGGGCTCCGGGCAGAGGGGGCAGGTCTCGCGGCCCAGGACGACCGCGGCCGGGTCCTCGCCGAGGTATGCGCCGAGCAGGCGGCGGAGGCCGATGTGGGCGGCGGCGTAGCGCTCCCGGTCGACGTCCCTGCGGAAGGCCGCGTGACGCTTCTGCTCGGCGGAGTCGAAGAGGTCGCACGCGGCGGCGCCCGCCTCCGCGTAGTACTCGGGGGCACTCAGCTGCCAGATGTCCGGGGCCCCTTGGGGTCGCGGGAACACCTCACCCGCGAGGGCTCCGGGCAGCAGCGTGCGCGGCACACGAGCCGCACCGGGCACCGAGGCGTCTCTCGTGGGGGACCCCATGCTCAGAGAGCTTGAGGAAGGATCGGACATCGGGGCCTCGCAGGGTGATCGGGACGGGAGCTGCAGCATTTCACGCTTCGGCCCACGTAGGTCACTGAGTCACTGAGTCACTGGGTCACCGGGGCGGAGGCGACAGCCTCCCGGTAGGGGCGGGAACGCTCTCTGGCCCCTGCTCACAGCCACTCCGGCCGGTCCGTGCCCCACCTGCTCACCACACGCGACCAGTTGCGCGGCGACCCCTCGTAACTCACCGGAGGAAGCGCGTGTTCGAGCCTGCCGTAGGGCGATTCGGGGACGGCGGCCGTCCACTGCCGGGGATCGTACCGACCGTCGCCCACGACGGGCTCGGCCACCGCCGCCCGCAGCTCTCCGTGCACCAGCCAGGACGCCGTGCCGACGAGCGAGTACCTCAAGTGGGTTCCGCATCCCGTGGCTTGACGCTCCGTCAGGGCGCGTAGTACGCCCGCCGCGATGAGGTATCCGGTGCTGTGGTCCAGTGCCTGGGCGGGCAGGGCTCCCGGCCGGTCGCCTTCCGCCGCTCCCTCGGACTCGATCGCCGCGATGCCGGTGCCCACCTGTACGAGGCTGTCGAAGCCGCGCCGCCCGGCCCACGGTCCGGTCCACCCCCAGGCGCAGAGCTGGGCGACGACCAGGCCGGGGCGGCGTTCCCTCAGCTGCTCGGGGGCCAGCCCGAGGGGGTCCAGCGCGCCGGGCCGGTATCCGGACAGGACGACGTCGGCCGAGGCCAGCAGCACCTCGAAGGTGTGCCGGTCGGCTTCGTCGGCAAGGTCGAGCAGCGTCGAACGCTTGCCCATGCCGGTGTCGGCGTACGTGTCGGCGTCCTCCGGCAGGTGCGGCGCGTCGACACGCAGTACGTCCGCGCCGAGCAGCCCGAGGGTCCGCGCGGCCACCGGCCCCGCGAGGACCCGGGTCAGGTCCAGGACCCGTACCCCCTCGGCCGGAAGCTGCGCCTCCGCCAGCCGCCCGGCACCACCGCCGACCGCGCGCCGCGTCTCGACCAGAGGTACGTCGGGAGCTGCGTGCGGGGGTACGTCGGGAGCTGCATGCGGGGGTACGTCGGGAGCTGCATGCGGGGGTGCCTCCGGACGCGCCTCCCCACCTGCGCGCAGAGGCACCTCCGGACGCGCCTCCCCGGAGGCGTCCGGCGCCAACGCCACCGCGAGCCCTCCCGCCGCGTACACCGCCTCCTGCACCTGCCGAGCGGAACGCTTCGCCAACTCCCCCGCCAGCACCTCCGCGAGCGCCCGGTCGTCCCGGGATCCGCCATCCGGAATGCCCAGTGCGGCGAGCAGCCGGGCCCGGTGGTGCGGGTAGTTGGCGTGCGTGCGCACCCACCCGTCGGCGGTACGCCAGAAACCGGACAGCGGTGCGAAGTTGACCGGGGCGCGCCCGTCCATCCGCAGCACCCGCTCGCTGTGGAACGCCGTGGCGACGGCCCCTTCGGAGACCCGTACCGCGGGCACCTCCCCGCCGCTCCGCGCCGCCGCCAGTTCCGCGGCGGCCAGCGAGCAGACGCCGACCGATGCCCGCGCCAACTCCCGCACCGGCAACCGGGCGGACAGGACGTCGCCCGCGTCCCGCACGTACGAAACCTTCTCGACGAGCCCGGGCGGACCGCCGAGCGCCGACCAGGCGTGGGCGGTCGCGGCGTCGCGGACGGGTCCGGGGGCGCGGTCGGGGCCGGAGTTCGTCATCCCGTCAGGATGCAACATGCGGGCCCCGCCGGAGCCCGCATGTGATCCAGTTATCACGCCCCGTCCCATCGCCTCCGCAGGGTCGAGGAGCTGCGGAAAATTCGCGCGCGCCAGGGGGCCGGTAGAGGGATGATCAGGGCCATGTGTGCCGCCAAGAGCAAGATGCATGCCGACGAGGCCGACATCGACGTTCCGCTCGTACGACGCCTGATCGAGGCCCAGTTCCCGCAGTGGGCCGGGCTTCCCGTCGAGGCGGTCGCTTCGTCGGGTACGGAGAACGCGATGTTCCGGCTCGGGTCGGAGCTGGTCGTGCGGCTGCCCCGGATCGCCAGGGCCGTCGACGACGTGGAGCGGGAGCAGCGGTGGCTGCCCGAGCTGGGGGCCCGGCTCCCGGTCCCGATTCCCGCACCGGTGGGGGTGGGGGCGGCCGGTGCGGGCTTCCCCTGGACCTGGTCGGTCTACCGGTGGCTGGAGGGGAGCAACCCGGAGGTGGGATCCGTACCCGAACCTGACCTGCTGGCAAAGGAGTTGGCCGAGTTCGTGACGGCGCTCCGGCGGATCGCGCCCGCTCCGGGCGCACCCGTCTGCGGGCGGGGCGGGCCGCTCACCGCGCCGGGCCGGGACGCGGCGACCCGCAGGGCCGTCGAGGAGTTGCGCGGTCTTCCGGAGGAGGGCGTGGACGTCGACGCGGTGACCGCCGTGTGGGAGTCGGCGCTCGCGCTTCCCGGGGGTTCGGGCACGGATGAGACGCGCTGGGTGCACGGCGACCTCTCGCCCGGCAACATCCTCCTGCGCGACGGCAGGCTCTCGGCCGTCATCGACTTCGGCACCGTGGGCGTCGGCAGTCCCACCGTCGACCTGATCCCGGCCTGGAACCTCCTGCCCGCCGATGCCAGGCCCGCGTTCCGTGCCGCTCTCCGGGTGGACGACGCCACGTGGGAGCTCGGGCGGGCGTGGGCGTTGTCCATCTCGCTCATTCAGCTCCCGTACTACCGGACCACGAACCCGGCGCTCGCGGCCAACTCGCGTCACGTCATCAGGGAAGTACTGGTGGACGCGGGGCTCGCGCCCCGGGGGTGAACGGGCGGGCGGGCGACCGGCCCCGTTCACGCTGCGCATAATCGCCGGCAGCTGAATCGTCTCGCCGTTCGCCGGTCACTCGTTAGCGTCGCAGCATGGAACTCACTCAGGTCGCCCCCACCGTCTGGCAGTTGGCCTTCCCGGTGGGGCACGTCCACTTCGTGCGCCTGCCGGACGGCTACGCTCTGATCGACACCGCTGTACCGGGGTCCGCCCCCACGGTCCTCGCCGCCCTGGACCGGCTCGGCGGCGCCCCGCAGGACCTGCGGCAGATCGTGCTGACCCACTCCCACATGGACCACATGGGCTCTGCCGCGGATCTCGTCGCGGCGACCGGCGCCCGGGTCCTGGCCGGAGCCGTGGACGCCCCGTTCATCCGCGGTACGGTCCCCGAACCCCGGCCGACGTACACCGCTTCCGAACGCGTGCTGCACGAGCAGGTCATGGCGGGTTTCGCCGAGGCCGACATCCCGCCCCCGCGCCATGTGCCGGTGGAGGTGGAGCTGCACGACGGGGACACCATCGACGGCTGGGGCGAGCCCGTCCACGTCCTGCACGTGCCGGGACACACTCCGGGAAGCATCGCGCTGCACCTTCCCTCCAGCGGGGTGCTCTTCTCGGGCGACAACATCGCCACCGCGGAGGGCCGGGCGATCCTCGGCCCGTTCAACGTGGACAGGGAACAGGCCATAGCCTCCTTCCGGCGGTTGGCCTCGCTGGAGGTGGACGTCCTGTGCGTCCCGCACGGTGAGCCGGTACTGAAGGGTGCGGGGCAGGTGCTGCGGGCGGCGACTCCGGAGAAGGACTGGCCGTAGGCCGCTGCGGGAGGTACTGGGTACGGCGTCACGTACGGTACGTGTCCCCTGCTCCGAGCAGCGCGTCGAGGAAGTCTCGGCGCGAAGGCCCGTCGCCCGCGAACCAGACGCTCAGCCGGTGGTCGGCGGCCGGGAGTACGAGCCGGGTGTAGTGCGCGTCCGAGGAGTCGAGCGCCTCGTCGACGGCTTCGGTGACCGCCGGCGGGATCACCGCGTCCACCGCCGGGGTCGCGAGTACGGCGCGCACGGTGTCGGGCAGGCCCCGGAAGGCGTCCAGTGCGGGGGATTCGCGCCAGCCGTCCGGCGTACGGATGATCCCGGTGAAGCCCGCACCGAACGGAACCGGCCACGCCTCGGCCGCGTACACCGCCGGTGCGCCGAGCCCGACCGCCGCGACCCGGGGTCCGTAGTGCGCGGCCAGATCGGCGACGGTCTGGCCGCTCATGCTGAAACCGATCAGCAACAGTCGGCGTTCGGCGGGGAGTCGGGAGTCGATGACGGTGCGGGCCTGCTCGAACCGGCGCCGCAGGCTGAGTTCGTGGAGCCGGCCGGTGCTGGCGCCGTGGCCGGAGAAGTCGAAGGCGAGGGCGTGGTGTCCGCGGGCGGCGAGGTGTGCGGCGAGGACGGTGGGGCTCTTTTTGTCGCCGTTGCCCGCGCCGTGCAGGACCACGGCGGCGAGGGGCTCCGCGGACGACGGAGCGTGCGGGGCGGCCTCCGCGCAGCTGAGGGTCTCGCCGTCGCAGTCGATGCTGAAGTGCCGTACTGGCGAGGTGGGTTCGGACTCCCACCGGTCCACATCGATGCCGGTGCTCATGTCGGTCATACGGTCTCGACCTCCGCAGGAAGGGAACGCGCTGCCCGGCACGGGCCAGGGCGCACAATACCCGCCGTACGGGCGGCCGAGCTGCCGAACAGCCGCTGGAACCGGCCGCCGGGCCCGCCAGGACCCGGTCCGGGAACAGCCGCCGCCCGGAGCAGGGACTACAAGGGCACGACGGTCGCTTCCGTCGCCTTGATGCTGGTCCACACCGGGGAGCCGTCGACGAGGCCGAGTTCGGCGGCGGCCTGCGGGGTGATCTCGGCGACGAGGTCCGGGGCCTGCGGTGAGGTGATGAGGACGCGGAGGCGGCTGCCGCTGGTGGTGATCTCCCGGACGGTGCCCGCCCAGATGTTGCGCGGGCTGCCGCCGGGCCTGTCGCGGTGCACGGAGACCGCTTCGGGGGCGATCACCGCGAGTGCGGGGGTGCCGGCGGGCAGGTGGTCGGCGGTGACGAGGGCGCCGCCGCCGTGGAGCCGGAGTCCGTCCGGGGTGGCGGTGCCGGGCCAGGCGTTGCGGCCGAGCATCCGGGCCACCCACGGGGACCGCGGGTGGCGGGTGACTTCGGCGGGCGCCGCGTCCTGAAGGGCGCGGCCGTCTTCGAGGACGAGCACCCGGTCGGCGAGGGAGACCGCTTCGACCGGGTCGTGGGTGACGATCAGGCAGACGCCGCCGAAGTCCGCGAGGTGGGTGCGCAGGGTGTGGCGCACGTGCCCGCGAGTGGTCTGGTCCAGGGCAGCGAGGGGCTCGTCGAGGAGCAGCAGCCGGGGTCTGGCGGCCAACGCCCTTGCCAGGGCGACGCGTTGGGCCTGGCCGCCGGAGAGCTGGGCGGGTCTGCGGGCGGCCAGGTGGCCGACGCCGAGACGGTCGAGCCACTCCTGGGCGCTGCGGCGGGCCTCGGCCCGCGAGACCTTGTGGGCGCGCAGCCCGTAGGCGGTGTTGGCGAGGGCGTTGAGGTGCGGGAAAAGTGCGCCGTCCTGGGGCACCCAGGCGACGCCGCGCCGGTGCGGGGGCAGCGCGCTGACGTCGGTGTCGCCGAGCCGGAGCTCGGCGTGGGCGCGGGGGGTGAGGCCGAGGAGGGCGCGCAGGAAGGTGGTCTTGCCCGCACCGTTGGGGCCGACGACGGCGATGGTGGTGCCGGGTTCCGCGTCGAGGGAGAGCTCGTTGAAGCCGGTGACGACGGCGTGCAGCGGCCATTTCTCCGGTACGGATACGGATACGGATACGGAATCGGGGTGGGAGGGGGCGGAGCGGACGGGCGGAGCCGGGTGGGAGGGGGCGGAGCGGACGGGCGGAGCGGGGTGGGCGTCCTGCGCGGGGCCGGGATCCGGCTCCTCCGTCCGGTTGTCCCGTACCGCCTGCACGGCCGTGCTCGGGGTGCCCGTCCAGCGTCCGCGCAGCGCGATGAGCACGGCCATGGCGACGGCGAGCAGGAGCAGCGAGACCGAGGTGGCGGCTTCCGGGCTCTCCTGGAGCAGCAGGTAGACCTGGAGGGGCAGGGTCTGGGTGGTGCCGGGAAGGTTCCCCGCGAAGGTGATGGTCGCGCCGAACTCCCCCAGCGCGCGCGCCCAGGTGAGCGCGGCACCCGCCACGAGACCCGGGGCGACCATCGGCAGGGTGACGGTGAAGAAGACCCGCAGCGGAGAGGCGCCCAGGGAGGCCGCCGTCTCCTCGTACCGGGGCCGCAGCCCGCCGAGCGCGCCTTCGAGGCTGATGATCAGGAACGGCATCGCGACGAAGGTCGCCGCGATCACGGCACCGGCGGTGTGGAAGGGCAGCGTGATGCCGAACGTGTCCTCCAGCCACGGCCCGAGCAGCCCGCGGCGGCCGAAGGCGAGGAGCAGTGCTACACCGCCGACGGTGGGCGGCAGCACCATCGGCAGGAGTACGAGGGAGCGGACGAACGCCTTGCCGGGGAAGTCGACGCGCGCCAGCAGCCAGGCCAGCGGGACGCCCAGGACGAGTGAGAGACCCAGCGCCCAGGCGGAGACGACCAGTGACAGGGTGAGCGCCTCGGTGGTCCCGGGGCTGGTCAGATGCGAGCCCAGCTCGCCCCACGAGGTACGGGCGAGGATCCCGATCAACGGCAGCAGCATGAAGACGACGGCCAGGAGCGCGGGCACGGCCAGCGCGATCGGGGCGCGGGTGCCGGTAGCGGTGCCGGTGGTGCGGCTGCGGAGGTGTTTCATCGAGGATTCCTGAAGCTGGGGTCGGGAAGTGCCGTCCGGGCGGCCTCCGGACCCGTGCACCTCTGCACGGGTGCACGAGTGGGAGCCGCCCGCACGAATGTCTACCGGGTTACGGCTTCTGGAAGCCCGCGCCCTGCAGAATCTTCTGCGCCTCCGGGGCGGACAGCCACTTCACGAACTCGGCCGCGGCGTCCGCGTTCTTGGACGTCTTGAGCGTGGCGGCCGGGTAGGAGGCGACCGCGTTCTGCGCGTCCGGGATGTCGACGGCCTCGACCTTGTCGGTGGCCGTGGCGGCGTCGGTCCTGTAGACGAGTCCGGCGTCGGCCTCGCCCAGCTCGACCTTGCTGAGCACGGCGCGCACGCTGGGCTCCTGCGAGACCGGCTTCACGACGATCTTCTGGGCGTCCAGGATCTTCTTGCTGTACCGGCCGACCGGCACCTCGGGCGCCGCGAGGACGACCTTCAGCTTGGTGTCGGCGAGGTCCTTGAGGCTGCCGACCTTCTCCGGGTTGCCCTTGCCCGTCGCGATGACGAGGCGGTTCTTGGCGATGACGGCCGGGGCGCCGGTGTCGGACCTCAGGCCGTCCATCGTCTTCGTGTCGGCGGTGACCAGGGCGTCCGCGGGCGAACCCTGCTTGACCTGGGTCGCCAGTTCCTGCGATCCGGCGAAGGAGAACTTCACCTTCGTACCCGGGTGCGCCTTCTCGTACGCGGCGCCCGCGGTCTTGAAGACATCGGTGAGGGAGGCTGCGGCCAGCACCGTCAGCTCGGCCTTCGGGGCTCCGCCGGCCGAGCCCCGGGCCTGGTCGCCCGCACCCTTCTTGTCGCTGTCACTGCCGCACGCGGCCAGCGGAACGAGCAGGGCCGCCGTGACGATCGCGGCTGCGGTACGGCGCCCGGTGAAGCTGAGCGGGAGGGGCATGAGGGTGTACTCCTTGGGACGGCTGTGACGGATCGGGGTCAGGTGCGGTCGATGTGCACGCTGGTCGACTTCACGCGGGCGGTGGCCTGCATGCCGACCTCCAGTCCCAGCTCCTCGACCGCCTCCCGGGTCAGGAGGGACACGAGTCGGTGCGGCCCGGCCTGGATCTCCACCTGGGCCGCCACGTCGCCGAGCTTGACCGCGGTGACGATGCCGGGGAACGCGTTGCGGGCCGAGGTGTACGAGGCTTCCTCCTCGCCGATCCCGCCCTGGGCGCTCTGGGCGACCTCGACGGAGAACGCGGCGAGGTCGCGGCCGTCGATGAGGCGGCGCCCGCCCTCGTCGCGATGGGTGGCGACCCGCCCGGCGTCCGCCCAGCGGCGGGCCGTGTCGGGACTGACGCCGAGCAGACGCGCGGCCTGACCGATGGTGTAGGACTGCATGTGCCGCACAATATGCGCCACAGGCTGGTATTTACAAAGGCCTTATACAAACCTCCATGGCAGATGCGACATCTGCTGGAGAAAAGCACGGCGGGAGAAGGGCACCGACCGGCGGGGCGACCGGCAGGGCGTCAGGGCATGCCCACGTAGTTCTCGGCGAATGCGGCTGCGCACGTGCGGGAGTCGCGCAGCTGCCGCAGCCGGGCCAGGCGCAGCCGCAGGGCGAAGTCGGCCCCGGGGCCGGTGTCCGTGGTGGTGTGCAGGAGCTGGAGCAGCCAGTGGGAGAACTCCTGCGCGCGCCGGATGGAGGGGAGCCGCAGGGCGGAGTACCGGTCCAGGAGATCCGTGTTCCCGCGGTGTACGGAGTCGGTGATTCCGGCCGCGAGAGCCGCCGCGTCCGCTATCGCCAGGTTCATGCCCTTGGCGCCCGCCGGGCTGATGACGTGGGCCGCGTCGCCCACGAGGTAGAGCTTTCCGTACTGCATGGGCGAGGTGACGCAGCTGCGCAGGTCCAGCACGTGCTTGTCGAGGATGGGGCCGGTGTTGAGGTGCCAGTCGCTGTCGCGCAGGGCGAGCCGGTGGTGCAGTTGTGCCCAGATGCGTTCGTCCGGCCAGTTGTCCGGATCGTCCCCGGCGGGGCACTGCAGGTAGAAGCGGCTGACCTGCGGGGTGCGGAGCATGTGGCCGGCGAAGCCGTCCCGGTGCAGTCCGTAGATGATCTCGGTGGTGGCGGGCGGGGCCTGGGCGAGTACGGCCAGCCAGCCGGCCGGGTGGAGCGTCCGGTACGTCTGTGCGTGGCCGGGCGGCAGTGCGGGTGGGGAGACGCCGTGCTGGCCGTCGCACCCCGCGATGTAGTCGCACCGCGTCCGCGCCGTCTCCGCGGGCCCGGTGGTGCAGAGGATCGCGGGCCCCGGTCCGCGCAGGCGGCGCAGTGCCGTGCAGGCGGTGTCGAAGTGGAGGGTGCCGCCCGCGCGCAGGAATGCCGCGACGAGGTCCCTGACCAGGAACTGCTGCGGGTAGACGTAGTGGGCCCGGCCGCCGGCGAGGTCGCTGTAGGGCACGGAGAAGCGCTCGCCCCGGTGGCGGAACTCGCATGCGGTGTGCCGGGTCCCGTCGGCGAGCAGCCGGTCGGCGAGCCCGTGGCGCTTCAGCAGCTCCACCGTGGGGTGCGCGATCAGCCCCGCCCTGGCCCGCTGCTCGATGTGGGCCCGGCTGCGCCGTTCGAAGACGGCGCAGTCGACACCCGCGGCGAGCAGGAGGTTTCCCAGCAGCAGCCCGGCCGGTCCGGCGCCGATGATGCCCACGGTGACACGTCCGGTCATCGTCCACCGCCGGTACGTCCGCGGGAGGCCAGGGCCACGAGCTGGAACGTCTCGTTCACCCAGGCGACCGGTGTGGCGCACAGATCCAGCCGGGCGGTCACTTCGAGCACGGCAGCCCTGTCCGTGCCGGCCCCGGGCAGGGCGTCCCAGTGCAGTGTGTGCCGTCGGGGGCGGAGCCCGGCGAGGACGGTCCCCAAGGAGGTGTCCGTCGTGCGCAGACAGTCACGGGCTTCCAGGGGGAGCCGGTTGGTCACCACCACCGCCCGCGCATCCATCACCACCTCGTCCTGGCAGGTGAGGAACTGAATGCGCCGGTCCTGGGCGCGCTCGGCGCCCTGGGTGTGCAGCAGGGGACGGAGGGAAAGGGCGACCGGGCCCTCGGAGCGTGCCAGGAGCCGGAGCCGGGGGGCGTACCCCAGCCACCGGCCCAGGGCCGCCGTCACCCCGTCGGTCTCCACGAGGTGGCGGACCAGCCGCCACAGGTCGGGATCTCGCGCGAGGTCCTCCAGAGGCACGGGGGGAATCGCCCTGGAGGACGGCCGTAATTCCATCGGGGGTGTTCGCCTCCCTCGGACCCGCCCCGGCGCGCGTGGAAGTGCGCTGCGCCGAGGCCCAACACGCCTTCATCGTAAGCCCGTTCGGGTCGGCGCGACCGTCGCGGCAGGCGAATGCCCCACGGCTCGGGGGGGTGGGGCCGTGGGGCATTCAGGGCGCTCGACAGGCTGGGGGGATGTGCCTGCCGAGCTCGGGTCGACGTACGCCTGCCCCGGATCGGAGCGGGCATTCACGTCGTGGCCGAGAAACTTTCGGGCGGTCAGGGACTGCGCTGCTTGCGGGTCAGGGGGCTGCGCTGCTTGCGGGTCAAGGGCTCCGCTACTTGCAGGCCGTCACGTTGTCCGCCGTGCCGGGCACCGCTGCCGCCCTGGTGTCGTTGAAGTTGGTCACGAAGGCGTCGTAGGTCGCGTCCGCGTTGATGCGGATCATCGATTCGTCGTTGTCGCGCAGGGCCGGGCCGCTCCAGTTGTGGCTGCCGGTGAAGACGAGCTTCTCGCGGGCGCCCGCGTACATTCCGTCGATCATCAGGTTCTTGGAGTGCACGATGCGGTTCGGGGTCGGGTTCGGGGTGGAGGCGTCCCCGTCGTCGTCGTGCTGGTAGCAGCGGGTGGTGAGGCGGGTCTGGCCGTGCAGGGCGTTCCAGGTGCCGCTGTCGGTCTCGCTGTAGACGAGGTCGACGGTGCAGCCCGCGGCGGCCAGCGAGCGGAGCTTGTCCGCGACGCCCTGGCGGGTGATCTTGAGCATGGCGGCGCGGATCGCGGTGCGGTGGGTGCCGGCCGAGTCCGTCCACGTACAGGCGATGTTGTCGAGGGCGTTCACGACGGTGTCGGTGTCGTTGTCCGAGCCCGCGCGCGGGAAGAAGTAGGCCTTGTACGCACCCGCGTTGGCGGACGTGTACGTCCAGTGGGCGCGGTCCTGCTTGCCGAGCTTCACGAAGTAGCTGTCGTACGAGGCGTAGAGGTCGGCATTGCCCGCGACTCCGACGGCGCTGTTCCAGTAGCGGGAGTAGTTGGAGGGCGTGAGGTTGGAGGTCATCTGGAGGACGACCTGCTTGGCCGTGCCGCCGCCCAGGCTGCTGAAGAGCAGGAACTTGTTGTGGTTGATGCCCGCTCCGGCGGTCGGGCCGAGACAGGAGCGGCCCTTGGTGCAGAGCTTCACGTACGACGGCTTCGTCAGGTCCGTGCCGAGGGCCGCCCTGAGGGTGTCGTACGAGACGTCGTTGACGCCCTCGGTGCTGACCGTCGTCTCGTCGAGGACGACCTGGACGTTGATGTTGCGGGCGGTGTGCGCGGCGGCCAGTTCCTGGGCGAAGGCCTTGTCCCAGAAGTGGTAGAGCGCCATCCGGATCGTTGAGCCGCTGTCGGCCGCGGCGATCATCGCGCGCGCCCGGTCGCGGATCGCGCGCTGCTGGGCGACGTCGCCTGTGGGCCGGTTGAAGACGGGCCCCATCGGCGGAACCGCCGCGTCCGCCGCCCCGGCCGGCGACACGGGTCCGAGGACGAGACCGGCGGCGGCGACCGCGAGCGAGGTCGCGAAGGTGGCGAGGCGTCTGTGGAGACGAGAGTGCACGGGTGGTTCCCCCTGGAGACCGACGACCGAAGCGGCAGGCGTGAGCATGCCATTTTTCGGCACGTCGGCCTAGAGGATTTCCGGCTCCCGGGGGGCCGGAATCACCCGTGTTCGTACGGCAGTTGTACGGGCCGTACGAGCACGGGCGTCCGGACCGGACCACAGCGCTACGGCACTACGGCACTACGGCACTACAGCAGGTTGTACGACTGGAATCCCCAGCCGATCTTGACCGCCTTGGCGTACGGCGCGTTCGCCTCGCCCGTACCGGAGTAGCGGAAGAGCTCGCCCGAGGCCTTGCGGGCGACGAGGTCGGACTTTCCGTCCCCGTCGAGGTCACCGATGGACAGCACACGGTCGTAGGTGTTCCAGCCGCCGCCGATCTGGGTGCGGGCCTTGAAGGGGGCCTTGTAGTCGCCCGTGCCCTGGTAGAGCCAGAGCACGCCCGACTTGTCGCGGGCGACGACGTCGGCCTTGCCGTCACCGGTCAGGTCGGCCTGGCCCGCGATCTCGGAGTACTGCTGCCAGCCGCCGCCGATCTGTACGCGCTGGTTGACCCGGCCGTCCGGGTGGGCCAGGTACACCCACATCACACCGGCCTTGTCGACGGCCATGAGGTCGGCTTCCGGGGCGCCGCCGAGGTTTCCGGGGGACAGGACCTTGTGGTAGATCTGCCAGCCGCCGCCGATGTCTTTGGTCTCCACCTCCGGACCCCCGGAGGTGTAGCGCATCATTCCGTCCTTGCCGATGTTCCAAGTGCCGTCGCTGAAGCCGTCCTTGTCGTTGTCGACGTCGATGCTGGCGGCGGCCCAGTCGTAGCGCACGCCGACCTCGTACGCGGGGCGGAAGCCGCCCGTTCCGTTCGCGAAGAACAGGTCGAGGAGCCCGGTCTGCTTCTGCACGCCCGTCATCGGGAAGGTCGGCGTCTCCACCAGGCCCGGCGCGGCGGCACGGAACTTCGCACCGGCACCCGCGGCGGCCTTCGGCGCCTTGGGGTGGTGCTTGGACACGGCTTCGGCGCGCGCCTTGTCGGAATCGGCAGGCGTGTCCGCGGCGTTGGCGGTACCGGCCGTGACCGCCATCGCGGCGACGAGCGCGGTGGCGGCGAGCGCGGCGCGCGTACGGCCGCGCTTGGTGAAGGGCACGTGCTTGTTGAAGGTCATGGAAAATCCCCCCGGTGCGGTGCTGACCGGCACGACTGCGTTCGTGCCGTGGATCACCGGGATAATTTCACAGGTGCTTCACAGATGTGACTGCGGGGCGGTTGTCCGTGATCACCGGTCAGTGCCCCGGCAGTACGCACCTCGCGTCAAGCCCCAGTACGCGGTTGAGGCGGCCGAAGGCGAGCCAGGAGCCGAGGCTCATGGTCAGTTCGACGATCTCGGCCTGGGTGTAGTGCGCGGACATCCGGGCCCAGAAGTCCTCGTCCGCTTCGAGACCGTGGTGGTCCAGGGCGTACCGCTCGGCATACTCGGCGGCCAGTCCCGTACGGTCGTCGAGTACGTCGCGGACATCGGCGGTGCGCCACCGGGCCACCGCGTCCGCGAACCCCTCCTCGACCTTCGCGCCGTCCCGGTCGGTCCGCCAGTCCAGGCAGAACAGGCATCCGTTGATCTGCGCGATCCGCAGCCGCGCCGCCTCGAACTCGCGCAGGCCGAGGGTGGTGTGGGCGTAGACGGCGAGGGAGAAGTTCGCGGCGGCGGGGCCGATGCCGGGGACCATGTCGCCCCAGACGTACTCGATGGGGTTCTTGCCCTCGGGGATCTCTAGGTGCACGACTGACTCCTTCCGAATCGGCCCGCTGCCGGGCGCAGGGGGACGTCGAGCGCGTCGTAGAGGCCGGGTTCCGCCTCCGTCAGCCAGTCGATGGCGTTGACCAGGCGGCCGACGGCGGTGGCGTTGCCGCCCGCCGAACGGTTCTCGTCCTCGTCGCTCGCCTCGACGGTGACCTCGATACGGGGTCTGCCCTCGATGATCACGCGGTGTGCGCCGGTGCCGTCGGGCGGCGTGGGCCAGTCCGGGGCGCAGGACGGGTGGATGCGGGTGACGTGCTCGATGACCAGGCGGGGGACGCCGCCGACGATGCCCTGGACCTCGAAGCGGACCGCACCCTGGGTGCCCGCCTCGAACTTGCCCATGGTGCGGGTGGTGACCGTCCCGTCGAGCGGCCGGCGCTCCAACGTCTCGCGGATGTCGTCCAGGGGGACGTCGAGGGCCCGCGCCAGCAGCCGTATCTGACCGCCCCACACCATCGTCGGCACGCTCTCCATCAGCATCGGCGGCTGGTACTCCATGGGATGCCCCATGCCGATCAGGTCGCGGACGGACTCCGGCTGGTCGTACGTCGAGTAGTCGAAGATCTCCTGGCAGCGGATGGTGTCGACGGTGGAGCCGAGGCCGCTGATGAGCAGCGGCAGGACGTCGTTGCCCCAGCCGGGGTCGACGCCGGAGACGAAGAGCGAGCCGCCGCCGTCCGCGATGGCTGCGAGGAGGGGCTCGCGGAGTTCGGGTGGGGCGCTCGGCGGATCGTAGAGCGCGTAGAGGGCGGGGGTGACGACCACGGCTCCGGTACGGAGTGCCCGCGCGACGTCCGCGTGAGCCTCGTCGGGGCGGAGGTCGCCGGAGGCGGCGTACACGACGGCGCGGGGGCGGGCGGCCAGTACGGCGCCGATGTCGTCGGTGGCGCGTACCCCCAACTCCCTTTCCAGACCTGCCAGTTGACCGGCATCACGGCCGACCTTCCGCGGGTCGTGGACGAGTACGGCGGTGAGCTTCAGCGCCGGGTGGGCCGCTACGGCACGGATGGCCGCGCGGCCGACGTTCCCGGTTCCCCAGACGACCGTGGAAATCATGCGGCGGAGGGTAGCGCGGCGGGCCCACGGTTCCCATAGCCGTGCACGGGGCGGTTCCGAGGGCCGCGACAGAGACCCGGACTCACTTCTCCGCGAGCAGTGCGTACAGCAGCGGGATGCGCGGGGCGGTGTCGGGCAGGCGCCACCAGCCGCCGGGAGTGCGCACCATGTCCGGCCAGCGGGGCCAGGGGAGTTCCTCGCTCTCGCGCAGGCGGGTGAGGCGCAGGCCCGCGCCGGTGAGTGCGCTGATGACCTCGCCCAGGCCGTGCATCCACTCGTAGCAGTCGGTGGCGCCCTGCACGGGCGGGCCGTCGGTGTAGGTGCGGGTGGCGTCCCTCGCCACCGCGCCCCGGCCGGCCAAGTAGTCGTGCCGGAGCAGGAGTTCGGGACCATCGCCGGGAGCGGGCGACGGTCCGAGAGCATGGAGGAGGGGGTGGAACTCGGCCAGGTAGAGACGTCCGCCGGGGCGCAGCAGGGAGGCCACCGTGTGCGCCCAGCGGCCCAGGTCGGGAAGGTAGCAGAGGGCCCCCTTTCCGGTGTAGACGATGTCGAACCGGCGTTTGCCAAGGGCCTGTTGGGCGTCGTAGACGTTTGCCTGGACGTACGTCACGGGTAAGCCGGCGTCGGCCGCCAGCCGCCTCGCGGCGGCCACCGACTCGCCGGAGAGGTCGAGGCCGACCGTCCGGGCACCCTTGGTGGCGAACGCCATGGTCTCCGTACCGAGATGGCACTGGAGGTGCAGTACGTCGCGTCCGGCGAGGGCGCCGAGGTCCGCCCATTCGTAGTCGGCGAACCAGCGCTCGGGCCGGGCGTCGGGCGAGTCCACGTCGTAGAAGCGGCTGGCGAGGTGGACGGGGGTGCGGGCGTCCCAGTTGGCCTGGTTGGCCCGCATCATGTCGCGCACGGCAGGGTCGAATCCGGCGGAACCGGCGGTGCCGGACCCTGCGGCCCCCTTCCCGGAACCCCTGCTCACTCGGTGTCGATTCCGGAGATCGCGGCGGGCCCGATCGGCGCCTCGTCCTCGCCCAGGCCCACCGAGCGCAGCGCCGCGGCAGCGATCCGGCGGGCCTGGGCCTCGGCCTCCTTGCCGGTGGCCGCGTGCACTTCGAGACGGATGACGAAGGTCGAGTTCTCGTCGTCGAGCGTGAGCCGGTCCAGGTCCTCGGCCTTGCCGAGGGCGGTGTGCCGGGGGTCGGCGGGGCTGAGCGCGCGCAGGAGTTCCGCGTGCGCGGCGGGGTCGAGCTTGCCGAGAAGGGTGCCGGGGAGCGTCACGACATAGGTGGTCATCCTCGGACCGTACCCGGGCGGGGCAGGCTGAATCGGCCCGCGAACAGGTGAACCGGAAGGCCGCTGCCGCCGCTTCGCCGCTGCCACTCCTGCCGCTTCTGCCGCTGCGCTCCTCCTGCCGCTTCAGCCACTTCTGCCGCTCCTGCCGCTCCTGCCGCTGCGCTGCTCCTGCCACTTCTGCCGCTGCGCTGCTCCTACTGCTCCTGCCGCTTCCGCCGCTACTGCCGCTCCTGGTCGAGGCCCGGCGGGCTCCCCCACGGCGTCTCCAGCACCGCCCGCAGCGCGCCGACCGCGTCCCGTCCGATGCGTTCGGCGAGCCGGTCCTCCAACTGGGCGAGGACTGCCTCGGCCCTGCGGTGCGTGCGCTCACCCTCCTCCGTGCGCCGCACCAGCCGCTGCCGGGCGGAGGCGGGGTCGGGGAGCTGTTCGAGCAGACCTGCGCCGATCAGGCCGTGTACCGCCTGGTGGGCGGTCTGCCGGGTGACCCCCATCCGCCGGGCCAGCTCCGAGACCGTCGTCCCGTGCTCGTCGAGTACGGCGAAGAGCTGGACCTGGGGCGGGGAGACGACCGCGACACCGGACTCCTCCAGCGCGACCAGCAGCCCGTCCTCGAACCAGCGCCTGGCATCGCCGAGCAGTTGGGGGAAGGGGCGGCGGTGTGCGGAGTGCGGGTGCATGGGGAGCCTCGGGAGAGCGGGGGCGGGGATGCGGATGCGGGATGCGGCAGGTCCGGAATCGTATCGACTCCTGTCCTGCTGATTCGCCCTTCGGTTCGTCCTGTGGGTTGCCCACCGGCCAATTCTTATGTCAGGCTGCCTGACGTTTATACGAAACTCCACGGACCTCCAGGACGGGAAGCACCCATGACCATCGAGTACGCCACCCGCTACCGCAGCGCCTCGCGCATACCCGCGGACCCCACGAAGCCGTACTTCGTCGAGAAGGGCGAGGGCGACCGCGCCCATCTCTTCGGCGACCTGATCACCGTCTACGCGGGCGGGGAGCAGACCGAGAACACCTTCAACTTCTTCACGGTCGAGGGCCCCAAGGGCGACATCATCCCGGCGCACCTGCACGCCGACACCCACGAGGTCTTCTACATCACGCAGGGCGCGGTCCGGCTGTTCGTCGAGGACACGGCGGGCGAGCAGCAGGAGAAGCTCCTCGTGCCGGGCGACTTCGGCTTCGTACCGAAGAACTGCAAGCACGCGTACCGCATGGAGCGCGACCACAGCCAGGTAGTCGGCGTCGCAGCCGGCCCCGGCGGGACCTTCGAGCGGTTCTTCGAGAACCTCGGCGCACCGGCAGAGGGGCCGGGGCTGCCGCGCGAGCCGGTGATACCGGAGCCGCACAAGTTCGGGACGGTGCCGGACGAGTTCGACGTGCGCTTCCTACCCGGCCACCAGTGGCGCACCCGGTGACGGCGGGCACCCCTCCTTCCGTACGGGAACTGATCGGCGTACCGCATCCCGACCACGCCCCGCTGCCCACCGGAGGTGCACCCGGTGTGCGTGAGCTGCGAGGCGTCCCGTACGCCGAGGTCCCGGGCAGTCGCCCGCTGGAACTGGACCTGTGGCTGCCGCAGGACAAGACGGGGGAACTGCTCCCCCTGGTCCTGTTCGTCCACGGCGGCGCCTGGCGGCGCGGGCGGCGCGACGACATGGGCCTCCGGACCCGCCACTGGTCCCCCGGCCCCTTCGCACGCATCGCCGCCGAGGGTTTCGCGGTCGCCTGTGCCGACTACCGGCTCAGCGGCGAGGCGTCGTTCCCCGCCCCGCTCGACGACCTGCGGGCAGCCCTGCGCTGGCTCGCCCTGCGCGGCGCGGAACTGGGCATCGACACGGACCGGACCGTGCTGTGGGGCGAGTCCGCGGGAGGTCACCTCACCTCACTGCTCGCGCTGACACTCACCGCGCCCCGGCCTGCGGGTGCGGTGATCTGGTACGCCCCGAGCGACCTGACCGCCGCGCGGGGCCGCTTCGTCCCCGAGGACCCCGCCACCCCCGAGGCCCTGCTGCTCGGCGCCGCTCCGGCCACCGTCCGGGAACGCGCCCGCGACGCCGGCCCCCTCTCCCACACCCACCCGGACGCACCGCCGTGTCTCCTCGTCCACGGCGAGGCGGACACCGTGGTCGACCCCTCGCACAGCACGGCCCTGGCGGCAGCCCTGGAGAAGTCCGGCTCTCCCGTCGAACTGTGGACGGTGCCCGGCGCCGATCACGGCTGGCACGGGCTGCCGGACGCGACGGTGGAGGAGATCTTCGGCCGGTCCCTGGCCTTCACCCGTCGTTGTACGCACCCAACAAAAGAGACGGAGGTGAATCGGCAGGCATGACCCGTGCCTCACAGGCACATCGTTGAAAGGATCGCCGTGAGCGCCAAGAGAATCTTGTGCAGTTTCAACGAAGCACGGCCGGACGAAGCACGGCCGAACGAAGCACGGCGACGAAGCGATGCCGAAGGAGCGCGGAATGGACAGCCAGGTGTGCCAGGTGTGGGTGACCGGAGTAGGGGCGATGACCCCGCTGGGCGCGGACGCCGCGTCGACCTGGGCGGGCATGCTGGCCGGCCGGTCGGGGGTCCGGGCGCTGGAGGAGGAGTGGGCCGCGGACCTTCCCGTACGGATCGCGGCCGGGCTGACCGAGGACCCGGCCGCGCTGTTGCCGCGCCCGCAGGCACGGAAGCTGGACCGGGGCGAGCAGTTGGCGCTGCTCGGCGCACGGGAGGCGTGGCGGGACGCGGGCGCTCCCGAGGTGGAGCCGGAGCGGCTGGCGGTGGTCATCGGTACGGGCACCGGCGGGGTGCTCACCACCCTCGGGCAGGACGACGTGTTCGAGGAGTCGGGGGCGCGGCGGCTCTCTCCGTTCACGGTACCGATGCTGATGCCGAACGGTCCTGCCGCCTGGGTCAGCATGGATCTGGGCGCGAAGGGCGGGGCCAGGACGCCCGTCAGTGCGTGCGCTTCGGGCGCGGAGGCACTGGCGGTGGGGCTCGACCTGATCCGGGCGGGCCGGGCGGACGTGGTGGTGGCGGGCGGCACGGAGGCGTGCCTGCACCCGTTCACGCTGGCCGCGTTCGCGCAGATGAAGGCGCTGTCGACGCGCTCGGCCGACCCCGGGTCGGTGTCCCGGCCGTTCGACGTGGACCGCAGCGGGTTCGTGATGGGCGAGGGGGCGGGGCTCGTGGTGCTGGAGCGCGCCGAGTTCGCGCGGGCGCGCCGTAATCCCCGTACGTACGGAACACTCGCCGGCAGCGCCGTGACGTCCAGCGCGGAACACATCACCGCGTCGGACGCGGACGGTCAGGTCCAGGCGATCGAGGGTGCGTTGAGGGACGCGGGGGTGGCGGCACGGGACATCGGGCACGTCCACGCGCACGCCACGTCCACCGAGTCCGGCGACCTGGCGGAGGCGGAGGCGATCCGCCGGGCCGTCGGTACGCACGCGTCGGTCACCGCGACCAAGTCGATGACCGGCCACATGCTGGGCGCGTCCGGCGCGGTGGGGGCGATGGCCGCGCTCCTCGCCCTGCGGGACGGGGTCGCGCCCGCCGTGCGCAACCTCGAACGGCTCGACCCCCGGGTGGAGTTGGACGTGATCCAGGGCGACAACAGGAAGGGCCACTGGGATGCCGTACTGGCCAATTCCTTCGGCTTCGGCGGGCACAATGTGAGCCTCGTCCTCACTCGGTGAGGTCTCGGCGGTGAGGCGGGGGCGGTCCGTGGGGTCTGCGCGGTCCGTGCATGCCTGCGCGGTCCGTGCGGCCCTGCGCGGTCCGTGCGGTCCTCTCACGGCGCATGCCGCCCTCGATCCCGACCCGATTCCCGCTCCCTGCTCCCCACTCCTCGCTCCCTGCTCCCCGCTCCCCGCTCCCGACCGGAGGCACGACCATGTCCACCGCCTACGTCATCGTCACCGTCGTCACGATCGTCGCCAACGTCTGCGTGGCGGTCGCCGACCTCGCCGGGGCGAAGTCCGTGCGGGCCAACGCGGCGGAGGTGCGCGTTCCCACGTCCTGGGTCCCCGCGCTCGGTGCGCTGAAGGCGGCGGGGGCCGCGGGTCTCGTCCTCGGCCTGGTGGGCGTACGCCCACTGGGCATCGCCGCCGCGGCCGGTCTCGTCCTCTTCTTCGCCGGCGCGCTGACCGCCCACGTCAGGGCCCGGGTCCTCCACAACATCGCCGTCCCGGGGACCTTCTTCGCCCTGGCAGTCGCGTCTCTCGTGCTCGCACTGGCGACCGGGCCCGCATCCTGACGACCGCGGGCCCGGCGGGCACGTCCTCCGGCCGGCGCAGCTCCCGTACCTGCCGGCGCAACTCCCGTACCTGCCGGCCAGCTCCCGTACCGGCTAGCCCAGCTCCCGTACCGTCTTGCGCACCCGCTCCGTCAGGGGCGCCGGCAGCGTCCCGTACCCCCGCTCCGCCGCCGACCGCTGTCCCGGCCCGCTCAGCGCGTGCTGGAGGAACGCCCGCAGTACGGGGAGGGCCGCGGCCTCGTTGTTCCGGGCGCACACCACCGCGTACGACATCTGGACCAGCGAGTACGCGCCCGGGGTCCGGGCCGCAGCCGCGTGGTCGAGGCCGACGGGGTCGTGGCCGATGCTGCCGGGCTGACGGGCGACGGCCACTGCCTTGGCCGCGGTCCGTTCGTCCGGGGCGACCGGGGTGCCGCCGGGGCCCGACACCAGCCGCACGACGTCCGCACCGCTGTCCTTCGCCTCGGTCAGCGGCAGGAAGGTGATCCCTCCGGCCACCCCGGCGAGGCCAGCGGCCAGATCCTTCGACCGCTGCCCCTTCACAGGGGCGCCGGGCCCGCCGGGCGCCGGTACGGGAACGGCCACGGCCGGCGCGTGCCGCCAGTTCGCGGGCGCCGCTCCCGCCAGGTACTCGGTGAACGCGAGCGTGGTGGGGGACTCGTCGGTCGGGAGCAGGAGTGTGACGGGGGTGTCGGGGAGGAACGTGCCGGGGTTGGACGAGACGATCTCGGGGGCGTTCCAGCGGGTGATCCGACCGTCGAAGATCCGGGCGACGCTCTTCGCGCTCAGCACGAGGGAGTCCACCCCGGGGAGGTTGACCGCGACGGCGATCGGCAGCACGTTCAGCGGCAGTTGGACGGCCCGCTCGGGGCCGCACCGTTTCGCGGAGAGACTTTCCTGAGTCTTCGTCAAGGGGGCGTTGGTCACCGCCAGTTCGAGGTCCTCGGCAAAGAACCGGTCGATCCCCGCCCCGGAACCGCTGGGTCCGTAGCTGAAGTTTCCTCCCCGGTCGCACCGCTTCTTGTACTCGTCGAGCCACCGCTCCATGGCGATCCGCTGGACACTCGCTCCCCCCGCACGGAACGTCCTGCCGCTGCCGGGGGCACAGGAGGGCACGTCGGCACCGCCCGGACGGCCGCCCTGCCCTGCGCCCGCACTCACACTCGCGCCCGTGCCCTGCCCCGGGCCCTCGTCCCCCTTTCTGCCGAACAGGTCCGGCACGACAACCGCCGCCCCGGCAACAAGCGCCAGGACAACCACCGCAGTTGAGGCAATGAGGGTCCGCCGCCGACGGGAAGGACCCGGGCGGGGCGTGGGCGGCCGAGTGGTCGGCCAGGCGGGTACGGGCACCTGTGCGGGCACCTGCGTGGGTGCGGTCGCGAACGCGGGCGACTGGTGGGACCGCTCGGCGACGGGCGGCTGCTGCGCGGGGGCGGCGGGGAACGGCGCGGGCACCGGCCCAGGCCCTGACGTCGGCCCTGGCCCTGCCCCGTCCACCTGGGTCGGCGTCGGTACCGGCACCGGAGTCGCCACCTCCGTCGGCGTGGGCACCTCCGTCGGCGCGGGCACCGGCGGCCCTCCGTCCCCCCGCCGCTCGGCCGCCCCGCCCAGCACTGCCAGCAGCCCCGGCACGCCCACCCGCCGCCCCGGCTCCTTCGCCAGGCACGGCTCCACCAACTCCCGCAATTCCTCCGGGAGTCCGGCCAGGTCCGGCTCCTCGTACACGACCCGGAAGCCCACCGCGTGCACACTGTCCCCGTCGAACGGGCCGTGCCCGGTGGCCGCGTACACGAGTACCGCCCCGAGCGCGAAGATGTCCGCCGCGCCGGTGACCGTCTCCCGCCGGAACTGTTCGGGTGCCATGAACGGCGGTGTGCCGACGGCCACCCCGGTGCTGGTCAGCGCGACCGCGTCCGAGGTCCGTGCGATGCCGAAGTCGATGACGCGGGGGCCGTCGGCGGCGAGGAGTACGTTCCCGGGCTTCAGGTCCCGGTGGACGAGCCCGACGCGGTGGATGTCGCGCAGTGCCTCGACGAGCCCGGCCGCGAGCCGCCGTACCTCCGCGACGTCCAACGGGCCCTGCCCCGAGACCCGTTGGGCCAGCGAAGGACCCGGCACGAAGAGCGTGGCGAACCACGGGGCCCGTGCGTCGGGGTCCGCGTCCACGACCGCCGCCGTGAAGGCACCGCTCACCCGTCGCGCCGCCGCGACCTCCTGCCGGAACCGGGCCCGGAACCCCGCGTCCTCCGCCAGATCGGGCCGGATGACCTTGACCGCGACCTGCCTCCCGGACACGGACCGCCCCCGGTAGACGACCCCCATGCCGCCGGCCCCGAGCCGGCCCTCCAGCAGGTAGCCGCCGATCTCACGCGGATCCCCCTCCAGCAGTGTCACGTGCCCAGCCTCCCCCTCGATGCGTCACGGCGAGCATGCCACCCCCGCGCTCCCGTACCGCACCCGGCTGCCTCGTGCGGCCTCGCGAGGGGGCCGGGTCATGCGTCGTGACCGTCGCGCACGCGCGCGGGCGCCGCACAGCAGGAGCACCCCGCGTACGACGCCGTCGTGACCGTCGCGCACGCGCGCGGGCGCCGCACCGGCTGCTTGTGGTCGTGCGTTCGGAGACCGGCAGCCGGACGTACCGCTCGGGCGGTCGGGGCGCACTGTTCGCGATCAGTGGGTCGCAGCTCCTTGCCCGTATGCATAATGAACGCGCGACGGGCGGGTCCGGGCGTGCGAGTGGGTGGGACACCGGCGTGCGGGACGCGTGAGACGTGACCGGGACGGCCTGTCGTGCAGGTCCGCCGGAAACTCAACGGGGAAGCGTGGAGCGGCACATGGGGTGGGCAGCGGGCGGCGCGGGCGTGCCGGAGCGCATCGGTCAGTACACCGTGGAGCGGGAGCTCGGTGCGGGTGGCATGGGCACGGTGTATCTGGCCCGCTCCCGTGGCGGACGCAGTGTCGCCGTCAAGGTGGCCCGCCCGGAGCTCGCCGCGGACCCTCACTTCCGGGCACGGTTCCGTGCCGAGGTGGAGGCCGCCCGCAAGGTCGGCGGATTCCACACCGCGTCGGTCGTGGACGCCGACCCGGACGCGGCGGCCCCCTGGCTGGCGACCGCCTACATCGCGGGACCCACCCTCGCCGGACTCCTCGCCGAGCAGGGTCCGATGGACGAACCCCGACTGCGCATGCTGGGCGCCGCTCTGGCCGAGGCGCTCCAGGCCATCCACGCATGCGGACTGATCCACCGCGACCTCAAGCCGGGCAACATCATCATGGCCGACGACGGCCCGCGCGTCCTCGACTTCGGGATCGCCCGCGCGGTGGAGAACACCCGGCTCACCTCCACCGGAGCGGCCTTCGGCACCCCCGGCTACCTGGCTCCCGAACAGGCCCAGGGAGGGGAAGTCGGCAGCGCCGCCGACGTGTTCGCCCTGGGCGTGGTGCTGATCGCGGCGGCCGGAGGCAGCGCCTTCGGGGAAGGCACCCCGATGGGGCTGATGTACCGCTCGGTACACGAACCACCGGACCTCTCGGCCCTGCCCCGGGGCATACGCCCGGCAGTCGCCGAATGCCTGGCCAAGGATCCGGCGCAACGGCCGACTCTGGAACGGCTGTTGGACCACTTCGCCCCCGACACGGCAGCGGACAACGCGCTGCCTCAGGCTCCGTACCCCCCGACCGTGCCCGCGCCCGCCGTACCGGCCGCACTGCCCGAACCGACGACCGCCGACACCCCCGCCGCACTGCCCGAACCAACGACCGCCGACAGCCCGGCCAACGCACCGGCCGCCGCCCCCATCGGTCCGGCGACCGATCCGGCGACCGATCCGGCAACCGGTCCGGCAGCCGACCCGGCGGTCCACGCGGCGACCGACCCGGCGGTCCACGCGGCGACCGGCCCAGCGGTCCACGCCCCGACCGGCCCAGCGGTCCACGCGGCGGTCACCGCGCCTTCCGCCGGGGGCGCCCTCGCGAATGCCGCCACCGTGTCCGCCGCCCCGAGGCCCGCCGGCGAATCCACCGGGCCATCACAGGAACCCGGCGACCGGGGATCGGCCACCACTCCCCCGCCGCCGCCGAAGAACTTCACCGCGCGCTACACCGCCAGTGCCCTCGCCGCCCTGCTCGTGGTCGGCGGCGCGGCCTTCGCCACGTACAAACTCAACGGCAGCGGCTCCGGCAACACCCCCGTCCCCAAGGCCACGCACAAGCTCATCGCACCCGACACGGTGGCGGGTGGTGCGTTCGAGCTCAAGGAGTACGGGAGCCCGGAGTGGACCGGAGCCACCACGGACCCCAGTGGCGAGACGGATTTCACCGCCACCTACACCGGGACGGAACTCTCGCCGAGGTTCCGGGAGATGAAGATCTCCGGTTCGTACGGCCACTTCAAGGACCCTGAGCAGGAGAGGGACAGCATGATGCGGGCCACGACGGTGACGGGCCAGGAGACCGTCCATTCGAGCCAGAAGGAGCGGCCCCCGGGGGCGGACGTCGAATTCAACTGCCAGACGGTGGAATCCGCGGCGTACGGCACCAAAACGGTGTGCGGCTGGGGCGACGCCAGCACGGTCGGTTACATCGAGTTCGGCAATTCGGACACCTACTACTCCCCCGGATACGTGGCGTCGGTGGCCCACAAGATCCGCTCCGACATCCGCAAGCCGAACACCTGAGAACCCTCCAGCAGCCGGTCACGACGTCGGACGGGTGGGCGGCCCTGGCGCCGCTAACGCCGCAGTTGCTCGGGGGTGAGCAGGCGCTGAGGCACCGGCGGTACGTCGGACGCCCGCTCGGCGGGGGCACCGCTCAGCGCTCCGTCCAGGTGTCCGAGCAGCGCAGTGCCGATCGGGTCCGGCAGCGGTTGGCCGTCGTCGCCGAACCGCTCGTACTTCGCCAGATTGTCGCCGATCGCGACCTGGCGGCGCCCGTCCTCCGTGGACAGTGCCCAGGTCCCGGCCCCGAACACACCACCGTTGTGGCCCCAGTACCAGCCGCCGCTGGGCATCTTGAGGGTGAACAGACCGAGGCCGTACCGCATCACCACCTCCTGTCCCGCAGGCGGCTCGTGCGCGGGAACAGTCGTCTTCATCTCCCGCAGCTCCGCCGCGCCGAGGAGCTTCCCGCTGAAGAGCCGGCGGTAGAAGTCGTTGAGGTCGTCCATCGTGGAGACCATCGCACCGGCCGTCCCGGCCCAGGACATGTCGTAGACGCTGTAGTCGCGCGCCGGTTCGATGGTTCCGTAGAACGACTCGTACATCTTGGCGTGCGGCCCCGGGATGCGGGCGGTGCGCGGGAAGTACGTGTGCCGCAGTCCGGCCTTGCGGATGACGTTCGCGGTGATGTACGACTCCGGGTCCTGGCCGGTGACCTTCTTCAGCAGCAGCCCGGCGATGAGGTAGTTGGTGTTCGAGTACGCGTACTTGCCGCGCGGCACCGGCGGTTCGGCCGCCAGGCCGAGGCGGACCAGCTTCTCGGGGTCCAGCTTGCGGAACCGGCCCTCGTCCAGCGCCTCTTGCGGGTTCGTCAGCAGCTTGGGGAAGGCGGGCACTATGTAGTCCGCGATACCGCTCGTGTGGTTGAGCAGCATCCGCACCGTCACCTTCCGGCCCTGCTCGCCCGGCACCAGCTGCGGAAGATGGTCGCCGACCGGGTCGTCCAGCGCGATCCGGCCCTTGGCCACCTGCTGGAGGACTGCCACCGAGGTGAAGGTCTTGGTGATGCTGCCGATCCGGTGCTCGTAGTCCGGGCGCATCGGCCGTCCGGTGTCGACATCGGCGACGCCTGTCGCTCCGCGCCACTGCTCGGAGCCGTCCCTGACCGATGAATAGGCCCCGTACATCCCCGCCCGGCGGAACGCCTCAAGGGAGGCACGCAAGGCCTTCCGGTCGAGGCGGGACGTGGTGACGGCGGACTCGGACCTGGTGGCGGAAGCGGACTCGGAGGCGGAGGCAGTCTCGGAGGCGGATGCCAGTAACGGGGCGCTGGCCCCGGCCGGAAACGCACCAACGGCGAGCGACACCAGGGCCACCGATGCCACGGCGGCCAGACGTGCTCTGCGACGGCCGGGGCGAGGGCTGGGGTGGGTCTTGCGCATGGGCGGATCCCGTCTCATGAGGTGTGCGAGGTGCATGCCTCCATCCTCATGTCCGCCGCACGGCCTTCCGTCCACCCTCGGAACGACCTTGTTCACAGGAAGAGATGACGTTTATCAGGTTTCGCCCCTGCCGCCCGCGCCCGGTCGACAGCCCGAACAACACCTCATACCGCGTACCTCCGTACCACGTCCCTCCGTACCACGTCCCTCCGTACTGCATACCTCCGTACCGCGTGCTTCGTACCGCATGAACGCCTCCCGGCCGTCCGCGACGAACGGCCACTGCCACAGCACCTCGCGGAAGGTGACTTCCGGCAGCCAGTCGTGCCAGGCGATCTCCGCCGGGTCCGGGGTCACGGCCTCCGCGACGACTGCTTCGTGCACGGCCAGCCAGTACGGGCTGATCGCCCCTCGGCAGAGGAACTTGAAAACCGGCCGCACCGGGGCCCGTACGCCCAGCTCCTCCGCCAACTCCCTTGCTGCCGCATCCTGGTAGGACTCGCCCGTGTCGACCGCACCGCCGAGCAGCCAGTTGTACCGGCCGGGGAACCGGGAGACGGTCTCCGGCCGGCGGTGCACCAGTATCCGGCCCGCCTCGTCGCGGCACACGACCGTCGCCACCCGGTGCAGCCAGCCTTCCCGTATCGCCTCGGCCCGGTCGACGACGCCCAGGACCCGGTCCCACTCGTCCACCCGGTCCACCCGCTCGCTCATGCCCCTCGCCTCCCTTCCCCCCGGCCCTCACGCCTGCCACTGCCCTCGTCAAGGCTTGCCGGCGCGGACGACGTTCCATCCGATCATGACCGCCAGTACGGCAACCATCGGCACCAGCCCGAGCGCCGCCCGACTTCCGTCCACCGCGGCGAGCTGCGCGAACACCGCCGCGCCCACCGCTCCCCCTGCCGTGTCCAGACTCGCGAGCCAGGACATCGTCTCGGTGACGCGCCCCGGCGGTGCGAGGTCTCCGCCGACCGTACGCAGCGCTCCGAATGCGGAACCGATGGCCAGGCCGGCCAGTGGGCAGAGCAGCAGGACCGCGAGCGGGGAGAGCAGGGCGGCCGACGCGACCGCCCCCGTTCCGACGGCGAAGGCACCGAGCAGCAACGGGACTTGACGGCTCCGGTTCCGGGACAGCAGCCCGGGCACCGCACCCAGAAGGAGGCTGCCGAGAACGCTCCCCACGGAGAGGGCTGCCAGGTAGAGGCCGGTGTACGGGGCCGCACCGTGCTCCTTCGCGTACATCGGCAGGACGACGTCGACGGCGGTCACGGCGGCGACGAAGAGGCCGTTCGCGGCGAGGAGGCGTCGGAGCGGGGCGGAGGAGAGCGGACCGGGTCGGCGTCCGCCTTGGTGGTGGGAGTGGCATCGGCGTGGCGTGAGCCTCCTTGCCTCGGAGGCGCGTGGCACAGGCATCCGACGACGCAGGTGGCCAGTACCGCGACGACGAGGAACGGGACGGCGGCCGAAACGGACAGACTGAGCCAACTCGCCAGCACGGGCCCGACGATCAGCGCGGCACCCATCAGCGCCGAGTCCAGGGCCATCGCGGTCGCCAGCGTGCGGGGGTCGGTCAGGGGGTGCCAGACCGTACGCATCATGACGGCGACGGGAGGCGCGGTGGCCCCGGCCAGCGCGGCCAGGGCCAGGACCGTGAGGGTGGCGCCCCGTCCGTACGCCGCCAGGAGCAGGAGGACGAGGGCCGCCAGGTGGACGCCGAGGCAGCTCAGCAGGACGGTGCGGGCGGAATGCCGGTCGACGAGGCGCCCGCGCAGTGGGCCGGTCAGGCCCTGCCCGATCGCGAGGCTGCTCACGGCCAGGCCTGCGGTGCCGTACGAATAGTGGCGGGCGACAAGCAGCAGGAGGCTCAGGCTCAGCATCCCGGCAGGCAGCTTCGAGGCGAGGCCGAGGAGGGCGATCCGCCAGAAGCCGGAGACCTTCATCAAGTCCCGGTAGCTGGCGGGGAGTTGACGGGAACGCGCGCGAGGGGGTGAGGGTGGGGACTGGGGCGGGGGCTGGGCGGGTGGCGGCCGGTGGGCCTCCGGAGTGGCAGACACGGACTCGCTTCCTCGGTCGGGACGGTGTTGCGCGGGGCCCTTTTCGGGCATGCCTGTGTGCTGCACCGGAACAGGGCTCGGTGCGGGAGAAGGCCGGTGAGGGGGCGGTCGGTCAGTCGGCGGAGGTGCCGCTCCCTGCGGCGCTCCGGAGATCGCCCCCGCCGTCGCCCCTTGCGCGCACCGCGCGGACGGTCCAGTCGAGGACCGGGGCCAGGCTGTCCGGGGCGGGCCAGCCGTTGACGATCGCGAGGAGGTGGAGGTAGCGGTCCCGGCGGGGGTCGTTCATGCCGTTCAGCCGGTCGGTCAGCCGGGTGCGCAGGGCCGCGTCGTCGTGGCGGGCGACCGTGCGCGCGTAGTGGGCGGTGAGGGCGTCGACGATCCGGGCTGCCTGCGGGGATGCCGGGTCGACGCCGTCCGCCAGGGCCGGTTCGGCCAGGGAGCGTACGGCTGCGGCGAGGACGCGGGGCAGGCCCGTGGCGCCGTCGGGCGCGCGGTCGACCGCCAGGTCCTGGGCCATGCCCTGGACGCTGGTGCGGAAACCGGGGTCCTGGAACATTTCGGCGAGTTCCACCCATGCCTCGATCTGCTCGGTGGAGGGGTCGTCGGGCAGTTCCGGGGTCATCGAACGGATGACGGCCGTGAAGGCGGGATGGGCGTGCAGACCGTCGAAGACGGTGTCGAGGAACTCGCCGATCAGACGGTGGCGTTCGTCCTCGGAGAGCTTGGCAAGACGGTGCATGAGATCCAACTCCTCGGGTGAAGACCCGCGTCTGGCCACGGCGGTGAGCACCGCGCGGCGCAGGCGCAGGGCGCGAATCTGTACGTCGAGTGCTTCCACGTGCGCCGCCGCGACCTCGGGCAGCGCGAGCTCCCGGTCCACGACCTTGCGGATCGTCGGCAGATCGAGACCCAGTTCACGCAGGGTCCGTACGAGTTCGAGGCGGGCCACGGCGTCGATCCCGTAGAGCCGGTAGCCGCTCGGGCTGCGGCCCGTGGGCGTGACGATCCCCGAGTCGGAGTAGAACCGGATGGTCTTGACCGAGAGCCCGGTGCGCCGGGCCAGCTCGCCGATCGGGTAGCGGGCGGGAACGGGACCGCCGGTCGTGGTGCTGTTCATGCGGATCAGCTTGGCGTCTCCCCCTACTGGAGACTCAAGGGCCCTCTCTTCCTCCCTCCGCCTGTCCGTCCCGCGGCCGCCACGAACCCGGGAGGCGGCCTCACGGTGCGGGTCGAACTGGCCGTGCCGCACCCGGCGGCCTGAGGCCAGCCCTACCGTGCTCGGGCCTGCTGCCCGGTCCCTGCTCCGACCTGCTGCCCGGATGGTCCGGTGGATCTTGAACGAGCAGCCTGAAGACGTCCGAATTTCCACGGAAAGGAACTTTCTGTGTTCAGCTCGAAGTCGACGCGCTTGAAGTCGACGCCCTCGCAGTCGGTGCACTCGCAGTCGGTGCGCCGCCGCACGGCACGCACCGCTGCCGTCGGCGCCCTCGCCGCAGCGGCGTGCGCCACCATGATGACCGGCAGCGCCGGAGCGATCGTCAACGGGACCGACTCCACCGCCCGCTACCCGTTCATGGCGACGATCCCTGAGTCCGCCCCGAGCCAGGGAATCCACGACGGCAACTGCGGGGCGTCACTGATCGATCCGCAGTGGGTCCTCACGGCGGCCCACTGTGTGACGGGCGAAGGGCTCGTACTGGAGGGGACCGTCCGGGTCGGCAGCGAGCACCGGAAGTCCGGAGGGACCGTCCGGAACATCGAGCGGACCTTCGTCCACCCCGGCTTCGTGAGCGGCGAAGGGAAGGCCCCCAACAAGAACGACATCGCCCTGGTCCGCCTCGACCGCCCGGTCACCCAGAAGCCCATCCGCATCGCGGAGCGGACCGGACGGCCCGGCACCCCCACCCGGATCCTGGGATTCGGCACCACCCTCGACACCGAGCTGAAGTTCTCGGAGCGGTTGCAGGAGCTCAACACGCGCAGGGGAGCCGTCACCGAGTGCGCCCCCGGCTACGCGGACAGGACCCGGCTGTGCACGATCAGTCAGGTCCCCCAGGCCATGGCATGCTCCGGGGACTCCGGCGGACCGCAGCTCCAGAAGGGCCGGCACGGACGGTGGGAACTCGTCGGAGCCACATCGGGCCCCGGTGCCCCGGGGGTCACGTGCTCGAACGGCCCGGGCCTCTACGCCGATGTGCCCACCTACTCGAACTGGATCCACAAGACCCTCAAGCACCACTCCTGACCCGTCTGACCCGTCTGACCCGTCTGACCCGTCTGACCCGTCTGACCCGCCTGACCCGCCTGACCCGCCTGACCCGCCTGACCCGCCTGACCCGCCCTGACCCGCTCAGCCGAAGATCCTGTGGCTGATGCCCTTCGGTACGTCGTCGTTGACCGGAATGCTGTCGGGTCCGGGTATTCGGCTGCCGGGGACGGTCGTGTGCGGCGAGATCCGCCGCATCAGGTGCACGCCCTGCTCCTCGAACACCTTTTGGTAGCCGGAGGACTCCAACAGTGAGACACGGTCGCGCTGTTGCTGGACGTCGGCGAACGGGAACACGCGTTTCCCGGTGCTGATGAGCACCCATTCCGCATTGCGCGGCACCTGGTCCAGGAGCATGACGTGCGTACGGCCGGTGAGGCGGGGGGCCGCGTAGTTGTCCGCCTCGACCGTGGAGCGGTCGGTTATTTTCTCGGCGGCGCGGACGAGTGCCCCGGCCGGTTCGTCCGGTTTCCATTTCCGTACGTCGACGAGGTCGAGCGTCCCGGCGACGACGATTCCGGCCAGGACCGTTGCGGCCACTCCGATGCTTCCCGCCACGGCCGCCCTGCGCGGTGACAGGGAACCGATGAGGGGGCGGGAGAAGGAGAAATCCTCTCTCCCGCCCCCTGTTCGTATGCGTACGCGTATACGGCGCAGGAGGGAGCCGGTCGTTTCGAGGGAGGCCGCGACGAGGACGGGCCACAAAAATGCGCCGTAGTGGTTCACCGCCTGCCAGTGGTTCTCGTTGTCCGAGAAGAGTCGTTCGGCGAGGAGCGGCAGAGCACACAGAACCAGTGGCGAACCCAGCGGAAGGAACAGCAGGCTGCCGAATGTCCACAGGAGGAGATGGGACTTCGCCACGGGAGTGAGTGCGACGGCGAGGGTGTCGAGAGGGTGGAGGACGACGAAACGCAGCGCTTCCGCGGGACCGGCGCCGAGTCGGCTGTACTGCCAATAGAAACCCGGGCTTCCGCCCATGGCGGGGACGGCCACCACGACGGCCAGCAGCGAGGCCAGGAATCCGGCGAGGAACAGCAGAAGGCCCGCGCGGAATCCCGTACCGTCGCCGGACTTTCGCGCACGGAAGGCCACGACCGCCCCGAAGATGCCCGCAACGAGCCCCAGGTCCTCCTTGGTGAGGCAGAGCAGCGCTCCCGCCCAGAGCATGTGGTGGTACGCGCGTGCCCGTGCGCGTTCGAAAAGCAGCAGGAACAGCGGTACCGCAAAGGCCACCTCGTGGAATCCGGCCCGGGCGGCGAAGAGCAGCGGCGCACCGAGGGCGTACACCAGACAGGCCGTCCAGGTGAACCGGTGGGCGATGCGCGGGGAAAGCAGAGTGGCCACTTCCGCCCTGGCCAGCCGGGCGACCAGCGGAACGCCCAGCGCGAAGAGCACCGCCTGCACGAGGAGAAGAACTCTCGGGTCGTTCCACAGCCAGTAGAGAGGGGCGGCGACCGCGATGAGCGGGGAGAAGTGGTCACCCAGGAGGGAGAATTCCGGGGGATATTCGTGGTGCACGTTCTTGATCGGGGAGCGTGGCAATTCGAATCGCGAGTAGGCGCGCATCGCCTGGTCGAAGAGGCCGAAGTCGAATCCGCCGAGTCTCAGCCGCTCGTACTGCTGGAGCGACATGGCCAGTCCCACGGCGAAACAGAGGAGGGTGAGCGCGAGGACCGTCCCCCTTCTTCCACGCGCTCCGCGCTGCCGCTCCGCACCCTGCTGCTGTGCACGCTCCGAACCGGCCGCGGCTTCGACACCTTCGATGCTCCTGAAGCCGCCGGTACCGTCAATGCCGTCAATGCCGACAGTGCCGCCCGTACCGTCAATGCCGACAATGCCGTCGATCCCGCTCCCGCCGCCGTTGCCGGGACTCGCACCCAACTCCCCGGCACGCGCATGCCGTTCTACGGATATTTCCCCCACGCCGATTCCCGCCCCCAGCCGTTCCGCCCTGCCCAAATGCGGAGAATACCTGTCGCCGGCCACGAACAAGCGCCATGAACAAGCCCCATGAGCAGGTGCCACGAGCAGGTACAGGGTGCAGGTGCAACGTGCAAGGTGCAGACGCAAGGTGCACCTGGCCACCCCCGGAACCCGGGGGCTGACCCCACTCCGCATGCGCCTGCTGCCCGGATGGGCCGGTGGATCTTGAACCGCCAGGCTGGAGACGTCCGGTTGTCCGGTGCAATCGGCACGTCGCCCAAGGAGGGCCTTCATGACCGTCTCCTCGTCGTTCAAGCCGAAGCGGGGTCTCATCGCGGTGGCCACACTGGCCGCCGCCCTGGCCGTGGGCAGCACACTGCCCGCGTCCGCCACGCCCACTCCGGCTTCCGACGCAGAAGTCGCCGCCCACGCGTCCACGCCGCAGAAGGCCTCCGGCGCCCACGAGAACGCGGCCCTGCGCAAGGGCCTGAACAGTCTCGTGAAGGACGACAAGTTCCCCGCCGCCCTGGCCACCGCCGTCGACAGCGACGGCCGCAGCCGCGACTACGCGGTCGGCGTCGCCGACTTGAAGACCGGGGCGAAGGTCCCGGTCGACGGGCAGGTGCGGGCCGGAAGCAACACCAAGACGTTCACTTCCGCCGTCGTCCTGCAGCTGGTCGGCGAGGGCAAGGTCAAGCTCGACGCCCCCATCGAGAAGTACCTGCCGAAACTGGTGCGCGGCAAGGGCATCGACGGCCGGAAGATCACGGTCCGTCAGCTGCTCAACCACACCAGCGGGCTGCCCAACTACACCGAGTTCATGATGAAGGACCTGCTCGGCGCCCCCCACACCTACTACCAGCCCCGCACCCTTCTCGACATCGCCCTGGAGCACAAGGCGCAGTTCGCTCCCGGTACCAACTGGGCGTACAGCAACACCAATTACGTCCTCGCGGGCCTGCTCATCGAGAAGGTCACCGGCCGCCCGCTGGACGAGCAGATCACCCGCCGCGTCATCGAGCCCGCCGGACTGAAGAAGACCTACTTCCCTGCCGCGGGCGAGGAGCGCATCCGCGGCGTGCACCCCAAGGCGTACTTCTCGCCGAAGCCCGGGGCGCCGCTGGTGGACGTGACCGATCTCGACCCCTCCTGGGGCTGGGCCGCCGGCCAGATCGTCTCGACGCCGAGCGACCTGACCCGCTTCTTCAAGGCCCTGTTCGACGGCACTCTCCTCAAGCCCGCGCAGGTGAAGCAGTTGCGCACCACCGTCAAGGTGCCCGACTCGTGGGGCGCGGGGGCCGGGGCCCGGTACGGGCTCGGGGTGACGAGCGTCCAGTTGAGCTGCGGCGGCCGGATGTGGGGCCACGGCGGCGACATCCCCGGCCACGCCACCCGTACCGGCATCACCGACGACGGCCGCGCGGTCGCGATCGCCGTCACCGCGAACCAGCCGGTCAACCCTCAGAGCCTGGAAAACGCACAGACGCTGCTGGACACCGCCTTCTGCAAGAAGTAGACACAGCGATCCTGGCGGGGCGCGGCAATCCTCGAACTGGTGCCGCAGGTTCGGGCCCTGTCGGGGCACTGCGCCTGACCGGGCAAGACATCAAGACATGTCGAAAGGGATCCTCGGGAACCTTCCCGAGGATCCCTTGACGTTCGGCGGGCTCGTCCCCACCGCGCACTCGGTCCCGGTCTCCGTGGTCGTCACCTGGAGCGCCCCCCAAGACCTTCGCTCGCGCCTGTCGCCGTTTCCGCTTGCTGTCGTGCGAGGTGTGCCTCGACCGCGCCGCGCGCGAGTGCGAACACGGTGTTCTCAGGGAGCCTGGAAGGGGTTGCTGCGACACGGTTGTGGTGCATGTGCAGCAGTGAAGCCAACACGGATTCGGGTCCGGGGCCCTCATCGGAGAGGTGACCTCGGTAATCGCGTTCGGCGGCGGCCCGTGCCGCCCATGCGTCCAGCAGGGGAGCGGTGCCCGGCAAGGCGCGCAGGGCGGCGAAGCCGTCGAACGGGTTGATGAGGAGCAGCGCCTTGCGACGGTGCTCACGGAACGAAGCATGATCCGCGGTGCGGGGTGCCATCGCGAGCAACTGCCGTGCGCGGGCGGACGCGTCGCCGCTGTCGTCGGGCCGTACGAAGTGGAACGCCAGATGGGCCTGTCCGGCGGCTGCGAGCAGCACGGCGTCGATCGGCGAAGAGGGTACGTCCAGCAGACGGAGGTGGGCGAGGGCGGCAGCACTGTCCGCGTGAAACACGCGTTCGGCAGCGGCCATCGCGTCGGGACCACCGCCGTAACGTGCCTCTTCCGGCACGTAGGTGTCCAGGGCCAGGCGCTCCACGAGCTTCTGCCGGATCAAATCTGCGACAAGGTCGTGCAGATCGGCCAGCACCGGGCCGGTGAGCGTCCGCGGTTCGCCGTGCAGCCGCAGGCGCAGATGCGGGGCGGGGTCGGCGTAACGGACGAAGAACCAGCGGTCCACCTCGGCAGGCAAAACATCGAGCAGACGCGGCAGGTGGTGGATGAGGACGACGTCCTGCTGCGCGCCGGGGCAGTACAGCTGGGCGTACAGCCATGCACTGCCGGGGAGGTGACGGACCGGAGCCGAATTCGCCTGGGGCAGAGTGGCGGCGTACGGAATCGGCTCGGGGCCGGGGGCAGGGCCGGGGGTGGTGCCGCGCAGCAAGGGAACGGAGATCTCGGCCGTGTGCGGGCCGCCGCTCGGGCCGGTCAGCCAGCCGAAACCGGCGCCGTCGGGGGCGAGTTGTTCCTGGAGTTCGGTACCGGGGTGCCGGCGCAGTTCTTCGCGCAGCAGGGCGCGGTCGTCGGCACGGGACAGATCGAGCGGCAGGCGCTGGTCGTGCGTTCCCGCTTCGATGCGCTGGGGGACCCGCCACCGCTGTTGCCAGGCGCGCAGGGCGGTGAGCCAGTGGGCGGTGTCCGCGGCGGCGTCGAGGACGGCGGGGTCGCGCACGAGCCAGCGGGCGCGGCTGAGTACGGTCCGCCCGTGGCGTACGGCGGGCAGGAACGGCCAGTCGCGTGCGGCGCCCCAGTCCCAGCAGGACAACGGACGCATCCCGTCGGCGGTGATCAACTGTGCGAGCCGTACGTGCGCGGGCGCGAGTTCTGCGGTGTTGAGCATGTGGAAGGTGGCGGCGACCAGTTCGCGTCCGCCGTGCCGCAGCGAGACCATGCGAAGCCGGTCCGAAGTGGCGACGACAGCCACGTCGTCCAGGCTCAGGGAACCGGGATCGGACCGTTCGCCGAAGGTGCCGGTGGCGAGGGTGTGGTCCACCCAGCGGGGCACCCGGGCGACGTTGCCCGCGCGGGGGTCCCTGGGGTGGAAGAGGAGCCGGGCGGCGATCGGCGGCTCGCCGGTCGCATCGGGACCGCCGGTGAGGGCGGTCGTTGCCAGCTCACGAAATCGCCTGTCCGCCTCGGGCAGCATCGGCGCGAACCGGCCCCACAGGGCGCCGGCGGGCCACGTTCCGGTCAGTGGCGACATGACCAGGGTGAAGCTGCCGTCCGCCAGTGCGTCCGGCGAGTCGGCGAGGAGGTGGAAGACGGCCTCGGCGGACGGCGGGGGCTCCCCCGCGTGCTCGCCGAGGGAGGCGAGGTCCGCATCGGTGAGGGTGATTTCGTCCCGGCCCCCGAGGACCGCTTCCTCGGCCAGGGCGAGCAGCGCCCGGTCGCGGCGCGCTTCGGGCTCAGCGGGCCCCGCTCGGGGCTTCCCAGGACTCGTCCGGGGCTCCGTGGGCCCCACCCCGGGCGCCGGGAATCCGCCCCACAGCTCCGGGGCCCCCAGCCCGGCCACCGGATCGAGGAGTTCCGCCAACGGAACCGGGACCTGTGTCCCGTACCGGTGGAGGAACCGCTCGCGGTACCCGCCGAGAGGAGGCTGTGATCCCGCAGGCGGACCCAGCCGCCACAGGAGGGCCGCGGCGCGGGCGGCTTCGTGCGCCACCGTGCGGGGCAGTGTGACGTCGGTGTCCAGCAACAGGTCTGTCGTGACCGGGCGTTCGTGCGGCTGGAGGGCGCGCATCCGGTCCCTCGTCGACCGGAGCGTGCCGAGCCCCTTGCCGGGGGGCCGGGCGGCATAGGCGTCGAGGCCCGCGGCGACTTCGCCGAGGAGCGCGCGGTGGTCGGAGGCGGCCGGGTTCCGGGAGAGCGTGGCGGTGATGTGCCGCAGTGGATCCGGCGCGTCCGGAGCGGGCGGCAAGTCGGTCAGCAGGAAAGACCGGGCGACCAGTTCGGCGATGACGCCCTCGACCGCCCCGGGCGGAGGGTCCGTCAGACAGGCGCGTACCCGTGCCGTCAACGCGGCGTGGGCGACCGGCAGGCGGGCCCCGTCCATCGCCGCGCGCACCGCTTCGGTGTGGCGGACGGAGATCTCGTCGGTCCTCGGGCCGCCGGTCGCACCGGTGACGTAAGGGAGCACGAGACGGTCGCCGCGCCGCACGCAGAGTCCGTTGGCCGACAGGCGCAGCCCGGCGATCACGGCGGGCTGGCGCTCCCACCGGGCCGCGAGCTCCGCGAGCCAGCCCGCATCGGGCCGGACCGACTTGCGGTGCTCACCGCCCAGACGTACGCGCACTTCGTCGTCGGGCCCGAACCGGATCTGCGCCACCCCTGCCATCAGCCCGAAGGGTGTCGTCCGGGCCGTCATCCGCGCCCGGTAGCGCAGCACGGCCCGAAGACAGCGGCGCAGACCGGCCGCAGTGGCAGGACGTCCGTCGCGCAACCGGTCGATGCGTTCGGCCAGCGAGGGACTGGAGAGAGCCAGTGCCTCGGCGATCAACGGGTCGGCGGTCAGGGCGAGAACCGTCTCGCGCAGCCGCCCGGGCCCCTCGTCGGACATGCAGGACGCCGGGCGGGCGGATGGGGCGGGAAGCACGGGGGCACGCAGCAGGCCCAGGGTCAGAGGGGTGAACAGGGACGGCTTGTCGGTGAGACCCATGCTTCCTCCCGAACGGAGCGGTGAACCGCGCGTCCAGCTGCCGTGTCCGGTGTCAGGACACGCGCGGCTGAACCACGGCCACCCGATGCAGGGTGACACTCGTCATCGGCCAACTTGCTTGCAGAGCAGCCGAGTTCAACGGGTCCGCAAGGTGAGTGGTCACTCGGGTGTCGAGGTCGTACGGATCATTCGTGGACACGTCGTTCGTCATGGCGAGAGCTTCCTTCCTGGTGCCTGAAATGCCAGAACTGCCTGACATATCCATGGTGGCAGTGAGAGGAGAGCCTCACGTCATCAGCGTGGAGGAACCTTCACTGCATCCTTCGATCGACCGCAGGAACCCAGGGCGAAGATCCCGGGCTCCACGGGAGCGGGCCCTGACCGTGCCTTCCGCTCAGCCGTCTTCGCCGGGCGGTGTGCCACAGCTCGGGCCGCCCGGCCCGTCGAACTGCACCGAACTGAAGAAGTCCCGGTAGGTCAGGAAGAAGTTGCCCTTGCCGGTCGGGCCGGAGGACGTGACAGACGTGCACCCGGAGTAGTTCGCGTCGGACCAGAGGTAGAGGGTCGAGGGGGTGCGGTTCCAGTCGGATTTGGCCCGGTCGTTCATTCCGAGTGCCGCAAGGTCCGGTGTGTTCCCCCTCAGTGTGATCATGTCTCCGGTGCCGTCGAGACCCGAGAACATGCAGTAGTAGCCGTCGGGGCATCGGTCGTACCCGTCAGCCGCGTGAGCGGGGGAGATCGACGCCATGCTCAGGGCTGCCACTGTGCCGACAAGCCCGGCAAGGGTCCGCTTGATGTGGTTCATGCCCTGCCCAACGACCACTCCCTCTTCAGGGCATTGCCTGGACCGCCCACGGCGCGAACTTCCTCTTGATCACGACCGAATACGCTCCCTAGCCCGCCCGCAGTGCGTCCACCGCGAGGCGCGCCGCCGTTCCGATCACCGCGTCCGCCGGGGGCAGCGTCGCTGCCGTACTGGCGGCGCGGGTGAAGACGGCGACGGCGTAGCGGCCGCCGTCCGGATACTCGATGACGCCGACCTCGTTGCGCACGGTCGGGAGGCTGCCCGTCTTGCCCGCCACGTGCACGTCGTCGAAGGGGAAGCCGGAAGCCATCCGGTGCGGCCACACCTGGAGGCCGAGGAGGCGGCGCATCGCGGCCCCGTGTTCCGGGGTGCTCGCCTCGTCGCGCCAGAGCGCGGCCAGGAGACGGGTCATGTCGCGGGGGGTGCTGCGGTTGGTACGGGCCGGGTCGAGGGCGCGCAGCCGCTGGGTGACGTACGGGTCGGCCAGCGCCTGCGCCCCGTTCGGGCCCGCGTCCTCCCTTACGGTGGCGAGGAGTTGACCGAAGGTGTGCACGGCGTGGGTGCGCCGGAGGCCGAGGCGGTCGGTGGTCCGGTTGACGGCGTCCAGGCCCACGCGCTGCAGGAGGACGTCGGCGGCGGTGTTGTCGCTCACCGACATCATCAGGTGGGCGACGTCGCGCACCGACATGCGGACCGGATCGAGCATCGCGGCGAGCCCGGTGGGGCCGGCCACCCGGTCGGCCGGGGTGCACTCGATCTGCTCGGTGAGCACCAGCTCCCCCGCTGCGGCGAGGTCGTGGAGCGCGACGAGGAGACAGAGTTTGTGCACGCTGGCGGTGACGACGGGGTGGTCGGCGCCCGCGTCGACCTCCGTACCGGAGTCGATGTCCAGGGCGTGCAGCCGACCGGTGACACCCGCCTCGGCGAAGGCGGCCTCGATACGGCGCCGATGGGGGGCGGTGCTCACAGGGAATTCTCCGTAGTCGTCGTCACGGCGAGCGTGATCGGGGCGGTCGCCGTCGCAGCGGCCACGGAGGCCGTCTTCACAGCCAGTACCTTCACAGCCAGTACCTTCTTCACAGCCAGTACTCCGCCGCCGGTCGCAAGTGCAGCGGGCGTGCCGGCAGGTCCGCACCCACCGTCTCACCGCGCCGCAGCGCCCGCGTCGCCACGTCGACGAACGTCGCGACCGCCTTGTCACTGCGTCCCCGTGGCCAGGCGACCGAGTGCCGCCAGGCGAGCGGGGCCCCGGCCAGCGGACGCCACACCAGCTCCCCCTCCCCGTCCGGACCTTGGGCGGGCGCGACGTCCTTCGGGCTGAAGGCGACGGCTTTCGCCGCCATGATCAGACCGCGCACGAAGGTGACGCCCTGCCCGTGCCGCACGGTGGGCGGGGTGTAGCCGTTGCGTGCGCAGGTCGTCAGCAGGTCGTCGAAGAGGGCCGGTGCATCGGCCCGGTGGAACATGACCAGGTCGTAGCCGTCGAGTGCCGACAGCGGGACCTCGTCCAGCGCCGCCGCCGGTGCGCCGCGCGGCAGCAGTACGCCCAGTTCGCGGCGGAGCACCGGGCCCAGCTCAAGGCCGGAGACGTCGCAGGGGTGGTGGATGAGCCCGACGTCCAGGTCGTGCGTGGCGAACTGGGCGAGCTGCTGGGTGGTGGACACCTCGTGGAGTTCGAGTTCCACGTCGGGGTGGCTCGCGCGGAAGCCCGCCAGGATCGCGGCCAGGGTCTCGCCCGCGATGTCGGGCGGCAGCGCCGCCCGCAGCAGCCCGCTCTCGCCGTCCCTGACGCGGCGGGCGGTGGCCTTCAACGCCTCGGAGCGGGCGAGCAGTTCGCGGGCGTCGTCGAGGAGCAGGGCCCCCGCCCGGGTGATCGTCACCTGCCGGCTGGTGCGCTCGAAGAGCCGCACCCCCAGCTCGCGCTCCAGCCGCTGGACGCGCTGCGAGAGGGGCGGCTGGGCCATGCCCAGGCGGATGGCCGCCCGCCCGAAGTGTGACTCTTCTGCAACAGCCACGAAGCACTCCAGGTGCCGGATCAGGTCCACAGCCAGCAACGATATCGCAGATGCATCAATTCCTGATCAATATCCATCTTGGACATACGGGGCAAGGTGCTGGTCTCCTCCCCTCATGGCCTCCCTCTCCCGTCCACGAAGCAGGCACACGGCAAGCAGGCACACGGCGTCTGCAACCCTGACCGCGCTGCTCGCCCTGTCCCTCGCAGGCTGCGGCAGTACGCCACCGGAGCGGCCCGCCTCCAGCAGCGCCGCGCCCGGTCGCACCGCCTCCACCCCCGCTCCCGCCTCCGACACCCCTGAGCGCCTCCGCGTCGGTGACACCACCCGCTCGTACCTCCTGCACCGCCCCGGTGGGAAGGAGCAGGACCGACCCCGCCCCCTCCTCCTCGCGTTCCACGGTCGCGGCGAGAGCGCCGATGACATGCGGGAGCGTGCCCACCTCGACAAGGCGGCGGGCGCGCGCGGAATGCTCGTCGCGCACCTCGAAGCCGTACGTCAGATCTGGAGCGCCGACACCGCCCCCACCCGGCAACGCCCCGACCCGAACGTGGACCTCCGTTTCGCCGAGAAGCTGATCTCCACGCTCGTACGGGACGGCGGGGCCGATCCGAAGCGGGTGTACGCGGTCGGCTTCTCCAACGGCGGTTCGATGGCGCTGCGGCTCGCGGCGGAGCGCCCCCACGCGGTGGCCGGGGCGGCCTCCGTCTCCGGCCAACTGGCGGCCGGATCCGCGAAGAAGGGGCCGTCGGGGCCCGTCCCCGTGATGATCGCCTACGGGGCGGACGACCCGGTCCGCCCCATGACGGGCGTACCGGACCCGCCCCCGCCCGCGGCGGGCCAGGAGCCCATGACCGCGACCGTGTCGACGCGAGCCAGTGCCGAGGCGTTCGCACGGGCGGCCGGGACGGGGCCGCCCGTCACGCAACGACGGCCGGGTTACGACCGCACTCTCTGGGCACCCGGCACACCGGGCAAGGCACCCGTGGAACTCCTCGTCATGCACGGCGCCGGCCACACCTGGCCCGGCTCGACCGCCGCCCCGCCGCCCCACTTCGGCCGTACCAGCACCGCGCTCAACGCGACGACCACAGTCCTCGACTTCTTCACCGGAACCGGAACCGGAACGAGATCTGGAAGCGGAAACGGAAACGGAACCCCATGAACAAGCCCCTCCGCCACATAGCCGTCTTCTGCGGAGTCCTGGTGGCCGCCCTGCTCGGCCGCGTGACCTGGATCCAGTTCCATCAGGCCGAGTCCCTCGCCGAGCACCCCGACAACCGCCGCGTGGCCATCAAGAACTTCGCGCAGCCGCGCGGTGACGTCATCGTCGGCGGCAAGCCGATCACCGGTTCCGTCCCGACGCCCGGCTCGGACCTCAAGTACAAGCGCGTCTACAAGGACGGCCCGATGTACGCCCCGGTCACCGGCTACTTCTCGCAGGCCCAGGGGGCGACGTTCCTGGAGGGCGTGCACAACGACGTGCTCTCCGGCAAGGACAGCCGTCTCCTGTCCGGTCCGCTCGCGCCGCTGACCGGTGAGCGCGCGGACGGCGGTGATGTGCTCACGACCATCAACCCCGCCGCGCAGAAGGCCGCGTACAAGGGTCTGACCGACCTGAAGGCCACGGGCGCGGTGGTCGCGCTCGACCCGCGCACCGGCAGGATCCTCGCGATGGCGAGCACGCCCTCGTACGACCCGTCCCTCTTCGCGGGGATCTCGCACGAGGAGGGCCGGGAGTTCCAGAAACTGGCCGAGGACAAGCGCAAGCCGCTCAGCAACAGGGCGATCCGGGAGATCTATCCGCCCGGCTCCACCTTCAAGATCCTCACGGCGGCAGCGGCCCTCGAACACGGCACGGTGACCGACATCGACACCCCCTCCGACGCCCCGGCGCCCTACCGCCTCCCCCTCAGCAGCACCGAGATCGGCAATGTCGTCCCCGACTCCCAGTGCGACAAGGTCTCGATGCGGACCGGCATGCAGTGGTCCTGCAACAACGTCTTCCTCGACGCGGCACTGCGCACCGGGAAGGACAGGATGCGGGAGACCGCGGAGAAGTTCGGCTTCAACAAGGAGCAGTTCACGCCGGTACGCACCGCCGCGAGCGGCTACCCGAGCGCACTGGACAAGCCGCAGACCGCGCTGACCGGTATGGGCCAGGGCAGCGTGACGACGACACCGCTCCAGATGGCGATGGTGACGGCGGGCCTCGCCAACGACGGCAAGGTGATGAAGCCGTACCTCGTCGACGAGTTGCGCGGCGCCGACCAGTCGACGCTGGAGAAGCACCAACCCGAGGTACTCCGCCAGGCGGTCTCCGCCGCCACCGCGAAGAAGGTGCAGGAGATGATGGAGTACACGGTCACCGACGGCACCGGCAGCAAGGTCGCCGTCGAAGGAGTCACCGTCGGCGGCAAGCCGGGCACGGCACAGCACGGCGCGGATGTGCGCGACGAGCGCCCGTACGCATGGTTCGTGTCGTACGCGAAACAGTCGGACGGCACGTCACCGGTGGCGGTCGCGGTCCTGGTCGACCCGAAGGACATGGACATCTCCCGGGCAGACATCGCGGGCGGCCGACTGGGGGCACCGATCGCGAAGGCGGTGATGGAGGCGGTGTTGGAGAAGTAGGGGAAACCACGGCAGAAATGCCCGCTCGGGCCGACCACCGGGGGCCTCCCGGGGCGGGCCGGGGCAGCCGGGGCCACCGGGGCCACCGAGACCGCCGGGACCGCCAGGACCGCCAGGACCGCCAGGCCTCCCGGGACCGCCGGGGGCCTCCCGGCGCCTGCTGCAAAACGATGGCCCGGCCGGCGCTCCGGCTCCTATCCTCGCCGCATGACAGCTCCCGTACCCCCGGTGCTCGCCGAGCTCCCCGCCTACCCGCCCAAGCCCGCCCCCGGCGACCGCATCGCGGTCCTCTCCCCCTCCTCCGGTCTGGCGGGGATCCTCCCGCTGCCCTACGAGCTCGGGATCGAGCGGTTGCGGAAGGAGTTCGGGCTTGAGCCGGTGGAGTACCCGGCGACGCGGAAGATGGGGTCGACGCCACAGGAGCGGGCCGACGACCTGCACGCGGCGTTCGCCGATCCGACGGTGAAGGCGGTGATGGCGAGCATCGGCGGGGACGACCAGATCACCGTGCTGCCGCTGCTGGACCGGGAGTTGATCCGTGCGAACCCGAAGCCCTTCTTCGGTTTCAGCGACAACACGAACCTGCTGCTCGCCCTCCGTAACGTCGGCATCGTCGGCTACCACGGTGCCACCGTCATGACCGCGCTCGGCCGCCCGCACCGCCTCCACCCCCTGACCGCCGAATCGCTCCGCGCGGCACTGTTCACCCACGGCCCGTACGAGCTGCGCGCCGCCGACCGCTTCCGCGACACCGACGGCGACTGGGCGGACCCCGCCACCTTCGAGTCCGAGCCGGAGACGCAGCCCGGCGGCGGCTGGCTCTGGTACGGCCCGCAACGCGTGGTCGAGGGCCGGCTGTGGGGCGGCAACCTGGAGATCCTCTCCTGGCTGCTGATGGCCGACCGCGAGATCGCGCGCGACCCGGCCACGTACGACGGGAACGTCCTCTTCCTCGAAACCGACGAGGAACTCCCCACCGCGGAGGCGGTCTTCCGCATCCTGCGCAACATGGGCGAACGCGGCCTGCTCGCCCGTTTCCCCGCCCTGCTGATGGGCCGCCCCAAGACGTGGTCCATCGACTGCCGCAACTCCCTTGCGGAGCGGGAGCGCTACGCGACCGAGCAGCGCGAGGCGGTGCTGCGTGTCCTGGCCACGTACGCCCCGGAGATGGTCGTCGTCCTCGACGTGGACCTCGGCCACACGGACCCGCAGCTCGTCATTCCGTACGGCGGGGAGGTACGGGTCGACGGGCACGAGCGGCGGATCACAGTGACGTACTGACGGGCTGACGTACGCGGGCTCTGTGCGTCATCCGTCTCCGCCGCCTCATCCGTCTCCGCCGACGGGCCGCGCCTGTACGTACGCCGTGGGTGGCACGCCGACGCGGGTGGTGAAGTCGCGGACGAGGTGGGCCTGGTCGCTGTAGCCGAGTTCGGCTGCCAGGGCGGCCCAGTCCGGCGTGGCAGTGGTGCCCGCACGTTCCAGGGCTTCGTGGATGCGGTGGCGCAGGATGACCCACTTCGGACTGACACCCACGTACGCGGCGAACAGCCGCTGGACCTGGCGTACCGATACGCCCGCCGTTTCGGCGACCTCGTCGACGCGGCGGATCGACCGGTCCCCGCGGACACGGTCGGCCAGCGCCATGGCGCGCTCGGCCTGCGGGTCGGGTGCCGGGCCGAGGGCGAGGAGGAAGTCGTCGAGCGCGGCGACACGGGCGTCCTCCTCCTGCGGGTCGAGAACCGCGGCAGGTGTGGCGGCGAAACCGGGGAACACCTCGGGCAGAGGCACCCGCCGGCCGGTCAGCTCCGACACCGGCCGGCCCGGCAGGAACGGCCGGAAGCCACCCGGCCGGAACTGGATCCCGCACACCCGGCCGCGCCCCGCCAGCTTCTGGGTGAAGAGTTCCAGCCCGATGCCGGCGACCTCGCCGAAGGTCCCCGCAGCGAATTCGCCGGGCCGCCCGTACCGCTGGAAGACGATGTTCACGGACGGGTGCGGCACGACGTGCGACAGGAACGGCTCCGCCAGGTCCCAGTCGATCAGCCAGTAGTGCTCGACGTACGGTCGCAGCGGTTCGGCGGGCTCCCGGCGGCGGAAGTGGACGCGCGCGAAGAGTTCCGGTGCGTCGACGATGCCCCGGGTGTCGCGACGTGGCCCTGACATGCGCCCGATCCTATGTCGCGTTTCTTCAAGCCGTGGGGGGCCGGAGGCTCCTACTGTCGGGAGCATGACCGACAAAATCAGTGACCTGCTCGCAGTGGCCGCCGCGCATGCGGAACCCGTGGTGCGTGGCGTGGACGACGGACAGCTCGGCGCGCGCACACCGTGCGCCGAGTACGACGTACGGGAGCTGCTCAACCACCTGTTCCATGTCGTGGTCGGCTTCCAGGCGCTCGCGGCCGACAAGGAAGCGGACTTCTCCACCACACCGGACTATCTGCAGGAGGGCTGGCGCGACCGCTTCGCCGCGGAGACCGCGCTGCTCGTCGCGGCATGGGCGGCGCCGGGCGCCGACGAGGGCACCAAGGGAAGCATGAACCTGCCGGCGCGTACGGTCGGTTCGATGGCGCTCCTCGACCTGACCGTGCACGCCTGGGACCTCGCCCGCGCGACCGGCCAGGACTTCGCTCCGGATGAGGAGGGCGTCCGAGCGCTCGGCGCGCTGGTGACGCAGATGGGCCCGACGGCCCGGCAGATGAACGTGTTCGCCGATGCGTGCCCGGTACCGGAGGGGGCGACGCCGTTCGAGGAGCTGCTGGCGTCGACGGGTCGCCGTCCGGGCTGGGTGCCGAGCCGTCTCTGACCGGGTGGCGGCCCCGGCACACGCCGAAGCCGTGCAGAGCCGCGGGATGCACGCCGAAGCCGTGCACTCCCAGGCTCTGCACGCCGAAGCCCTCGTGCGCCGTGCGCCGAGGGCTTCGTACGGCGAAGGTGCCGTTACTTGTCCTTCTTCTCGGCGTTCATCTCCTTGATCCGCACCGTCTCCTTGCGGACCTCGGCCTGCGTGGCGCGCTCCTTCTGGAGCCACTCGGGGTTCTCGTCCTTGAGCGCGTCGATCTGCTCGGTGGTGAGCGCCTCGGTGACTCCGCCGCGGGCGAGGCCGGAGATGGAGATGCCGAGCTTGTTCGCGACGACCGGGCGGGGGTGCGGGCCGTTGGCGCGCAGGTCCTGGAGCCACTGGGGCGGCTCGGTCTGGAGCGTGGTCAGCTCGGTGCGCGAGACGACACCCTCCTGGAACTCGGCGGGGGTGGCCTCAAGGTACACACCCAGCTTCTTCGCCGCGGTGGCGGGCTTCATGGTCTGGGTGCTCTGGTGCGACGTCATGAGCCCAAGGGTATCGAGCATGTGCGCTACCGCTGACCACACGGCGAGCCGCCGACGGGCGACGGCCGCCCACATCGCTGCCGGCCGGCCACACCGCTGACGGCCCGCTCCGGCCACGGCCGGTAACCTGGCCCCCGTGACAGGCTCGGAAGCACCCTCCTCCCCCACCTCCCCGGCGGCACCTTCGCCCTCGTTCCGGCTCGCGTACGTCCCGGGCGTGACGCCCACCAAATGGGTGCGGATCTGGCACGAGCGGCTGCCCTACATCCCGCTGACCCTGGTTGCGGCGTCCCCGGCAGAGGCGTTCGACGTGCTGCGCGACGGCGGGGCCGACGCCGGTTTCGTACGGCTGCCGGTGGACCGTGCGGATCTCAGCGCGATCCCCCTCTACACCGAGACCTCGGTCGTCGTGATCCCCAAGGACCACGTCATCGCGGCCGTCGAGGAGATCACGGCGGAGGACCTCGCAGACGAGCTGGTCCTGCACCCGCTCGACGACACCCTCGACTGGGAACAGCTCCCGGGCCGGCCCGCGAACGAGCGTCCCGAGACCACCGCGGACGCGATCGAGCTGGTCGCGGCGGGCGTGGGCGTACTCGTCGTGCCGCAGTCCCTGGCCCGTCTGCACCACCGCAAGGACCTGACGTACCGGACGGTCACGGGCACCCCCGAGTCGCGTGTGGCGCTGTCGTGGGTGCAGACCGATTCGGGCGAGCCGCCGGAGCTGGTCGAGCACTTCATCGGGATCGTACGGGGCCGAACGGTCAACAGCACCCGCGGCCCGGCCCTGCCCCCGACGGGCCAGTCGAAGGGCAAGGGCGCGGCAGGCAAGGGAGCCGCAAAGGGCGGAGCACGGAAGCCCGCGGCCAAGAGCGCCCGGGGCGGCTCCGGCGGCGCGAAGGCCACCGGAAGCAAGACCGGCGGCGGCAAGGCCACCGCCAAGAACAGCAAGAACAACAAGGGCGGCGCCGCCAAGCGGGGCAAGCCCCGCAGGTAGGAGCTGCGGGGCGGCCGGTAGCCGCACGGCAGCGCCTCGACCGGCCGTCGCGCGGGAGCGTTTCGACCGATCGTCGCGCGGGACATCCCTGCCGACCGCCGCAAGGCAACGCCTCGACCGGTCGTCGCGCGATGCAATCTCGGCAAGTCGTCGCACGGGAGCGTCTGCGCCGGTCGTCGCGCGATGCAGTCTCGGCCGGTCGTCGCACGGCCTCGCCCGCCGGTCGTTGCGCAGCAACGTCCCGACCGGTCGTCGCGCGGCCCTGTCCGCCCGTCGTGACACGGCCCTGTCCGCCCGTCGGTGCGCAGGACCGCCCGCCGATCCCGCGCGGCCTCGCCCACCACTCGTCGCACAGAAACAGCCCCCGGTCGTCTCGCGGTCCCGCCCCCGGTCGGTGCGCAGGACCGCCCGCCGATCCCACGCGGGCCCCGCCCACCACTCGTCGTACAGGACCGACCGCCGGTCCTCGCGCCGTCCCGTCCGCCGGTCCGAGCGGGGCAGCCCCGTCCTGCGCGACCGGCGGCGGCGCGCGGGTCAGCCGCTGACCTGGATCAGGGCATGTGTGCCGGCCGTGCGCCAGCGCTGCCCGTGCTCCGTCACGAGCGCCTTCTCGGCGCCCTCCGCCAGCCCCACCAGTACGTCCGACTTCAGCGTGCGCAGTGCGGCCACCGGGCCGGGGAAGTACGCGGTGCGGTCCGCGAACGGCGTCGTAGCGGGCCACATCCGGTCACCGACCAGGCGCCGGTAGTTCAGGTCTCCCTTCATCAGCGTCACAGTGGCTTCGGCAAAGTCCTGCCGCAGATCGTCGGGCATGTCCTCGTACGGCAGCGGCGCACAGGAGAAGGGGTGCGCCCGTACCTCGATCCGGCCGCTCGCCATGTCGTCCCACAGCCGGTGCCCCGCCTCGCGCGCCGCTCCACCGGCTCCCCTCAGGTGCCGCAGGCAGTCCACGACGTCGGCGGTCGTCGCGTCGGAGACGAAGTAGGGGTACGGCTTGACGTGCAGGACGACGCGCTCGGCGCGGCCGTACCGCAGGAGGTGGTCGGCGAGGAGGAGGTCGGGGAGCAGTTCGCGGCCTGCGTTGTCGGCGACGAGACAGACGGTACGGGCGTGCGGCGTCCCGGCGGGCAGCGCACCGGCGGGCAGCAGCGCCCAGAGTGCTGCGGAGTCGTCCGCCACGAGCGCTTCGTCGGTACGTTGCCCGGCCGCGCCCGCGCCCATCAGGAAGCCCAGGTCCGCCCGGTTTCCCCAGAGCGAGCCGAGCAGCAGTGCCCGCGCCCGTTCCGCCTCCCGCTCCGGCGCCGGCTGCCCCAGCTGCCCCAGTGCGGCCAACTCCCCTCCCGTTTCAGGGGTGTCGAGTTCCGCACGCTTGAACGGGCCGAACGGGTCGACGCCCTGCCAGGGTCCCGCCTCGAAGTAACCGACGGCCCCCAGCAGCCGCCGGTAGAAGTAACTCTCCGCCCACAGGAACGGCACCTCGAACCACGACCGCCCCAGGTGCCCCTTCCCCCACACCTCCCACTGCTCCCGGTCCCGGTCGTCGCCCGGCGGAGGCGGCGCGATCACGCCGTGCGCCGTCTCCTCAAGGAGCGCGTCGAGTGCCCGGTGCTGCCCCGGCCCGTACGGAAACGCCCTGCGCACCCGCTCGATGAGCGCGGGATGCCGCTCGGCGAGCACGCTCCGGGCGAAGGATCCCGGCTCGTCGCACCGGATGACGGGCACCTCTGGAGAATCAACCATGCCTCGATTCTGCCTGCCGCGAGGACCTTGGGCCCTGTCGTCGGCCCTCACCCGAAGGTCGCCGCCTCCAGCACCACGAACAGCCCCACGGCCGCGTTGAGCGCCGACAGGGTGGAAGCCGCCGTCCCCGCCGCCGCGACGATCGCCGCGATTCCGGTCGAAGTGAGCGCGGAAGGCCAGCCGTTGGCGGGCGGGACCGGGCCGAGCAGGGCCGCCACCCGCCGGGGCACCGGGCCCGCTTCGGCGAAGGCCGCGAGTCCGGGAAAAGCGGTGCTCCTGGAGGTGGGGCGCGCGGCGAGAAGCGCGGCCTTGCCCACCGCGCGGGCCGTCGTACGGCGGTCCCCGGTCGCCCGCGCGGCCTCCTCGTCGGCCCACCGCTCGGTGCAGTAGCCGACGGCCCTGCGGAGCGGGCGCAGCAGGGGGTTCGCACAGCCGGCCAACTGGACGGCGAGCAGCAGCCGGTGGTGGCGTCCGGTGAGGTGGGCGCGTTCGTGCGCGAGAAGGGCGTGGCGTTCGGTGTCGGTGAGGGCGGCCATCATGCCGGTGGAGACGAGGATGCGGCCTCGCCGCCTGCCGGATGCACCGGACCTGTCGGATGCACCGGACCTGCGGGGCCTGCCGGACCTGCCGGGGAGCGCGTACGCGTACGGCTCGTCGTCGGTGAGGACCGCGACCTCGGACGAGGTACGAAGCCCGGCCAGGGCACGGTGGGCCCCGGCCCGGTAGCGGTAGTGCCGGTGAACGGTGACCGCGCAGGCCAGCAGGGCCAGCGCGAGTGCGCCGATGGACAACTTCCCGGCGATCTCGTCGTACGGAACGGCCTCGCGCACCGCGGGGTCCGACCAACTGTCGGGCAGCGGATTGCCGGGGAGCTGTGCGGTGCCGACGACGACGAGGAGGCCGAGGCAGACGGTGCTGCAGACGGCGAGGATGGCGGCGACGGCAGTGAGGAGCCGGGCGGCGGTACGCGGGTGGAGGTGCTGCTCGGCAAGTCGGGCCATGGGGAGAGCAGTGAGCGGCAGGATCAGCGGCAGGAAGACGAAAACACCCATCGGTCAGCGCTCCAGGCCTTCGGATCCGTCGGCACCGCTCTCACCCGACTCGCCGAACCCGCTCTCGCCGAGCAGAGTGCGCAACAGCCGCTCGTCGTCCGGCGAGAGCGCCGACACGAAACTGGAGAGCACCGCGTCACGGTCGTCCTCCTTGTCGAGCAGCTTGCGCATCCGCAGCGCGACCAGCCCCGCCCCGTCGGCCACCGGCGTCCATTCGAAGGACCGCCCGGAGCGCGTGCGGGTCACGGCACCCTTGTCGTACAGCCTGGTCAGGATGGTAATGACGGTGGTGTACGCGAGACCGCCGCCGAGCTGTTCCTGTACCCACGCGGCCGTCACCGGGCCCGGCGCGGACCCGAGCACCGACAGCACCTGCGTCTCCAGCTCACCCTGCCCGCGCCGACGGTCACGCGGACGCGCGCCCTCTTCCTCTGCCCCGCCGGCCTCTGCCCCGCCGACGTCCGAACGGTCTGTCATGCCCCGCTCCCTTCCCTCCCGCCTCCCGCTGACCTTTTGTCCGGCGGACATCCGGGCATCGTAACTACTCGCAGCTCACAGGCACGTGCCGGGCGAAGAACGCGCGCAACCGGCCCCGCACCGCTGGAACCGACCGTTCCGGCCGGATCACACCGACCATCGCGCACCGCTCCTCCCCCGTCATCATCCCGGCGGACTGCAACTGCGGCACGAGGGAGGCGTAGTCGGTGAACACCCAGTGGTGCGCGCCGTCGAGCCGGCGCACGGCCGTGCGGCCCTGCGGGTGGTCGAGCATCGCGGACCAGGACCGGTCGAGGCGCGCGTTGCGGAATCCGTCCGTCCCGAACAGCAGGAGGGGGCGGTCCACACCGTGCCGGCCGACCGGAAGCAGCTCCCCCTCCTCACCGGGCCGCTCCGCCGGCCAGTCCAGATAGCCCTCCAGATTGACCGCGGCACAGATCCGCCGGTCCTCGTACAGCGCCTCGGAAGCCGCGGTTCCGCCCGCCGAGTGCCCGTACACCCCCACTCGCCGCAGGTCCAGGGCCTGCCCCAGCCCGGCGGGCAACCGCCGACCCCCGGCATCCGGGTTCCGCCCGGTGTCCACCAGCGTCGTCAACTCGTCGAGTACGAAGCGGAGATCGGCGAGCCGCGCGGCAATCATCGACCGGAACACCTGTGGAACCTCCGGGGTCCCCGGCAGCGCGTACTCCCGTATCGACCCGTCCGGGAACTCGACGCCGCCCGGCTCCCCGGGGTGGTCGACGGTCACCACCACGTACCCGTGACTCGCCAGGTCCTCGGCCAGTGAGGTGCCGACGGTACGCGGATCCGCACCGCCCGGTGTGTACAGCAGCACCGGCCGCCGCCCCGGCAGCGCGGGCGCACCCGCGCGGGAGTGGGTCGCGGTGCCGGCCCAGTCCACCCCACTGTCCGGAAGCTCCTTGTGCCACTCCAGGGGGTCGAAGGCCGTGAATGCCGCTGCCGTACCGGGCGTCATCTGCGGCGCCACCGGAATGCCGTGCGTGGCACGGGCCGGGTAGAAGACCGTGACCATCAACTCCCGTACGGATCCGGCCTCGTCCCACGGGTCACGTCGCTGCCGGTCGACCAGGTGCAGGTCGACGACCCCGGTCCGGTACGGCCCGGTCGGCACGGGCAACCGTACGGTCAGGCTGCCCACGGCCCGTGCCCGTGCCTGTGCCCGTGCCTGTGCAATGCCGGCGCCGGGGCCGACGACCAGTGTCGAGGCGGCCAGCACGGCCGAAGTGATGACGGCCCGCCGGTTCACCCCGGCAGTCTCCTCGCCCGTACCTGTCTTCTTGTTGCGGGACATGGCTGTCTCCCTCTTCCTCCATGACGTCCTGTGACGCCGGTCCTTGCGCTGCTCGATGCCGCCCCTGAATGCTGGCGCGTGACGGCGGCGGAGACGAAGGTTGAGGCCCTGCCCGAAACGATGGCGCGGCGCTCGCAGAGACCTACGGGAGGGGAAGCCGGTGATCCGGATCCATTTCACGGCCGCCGACTTCGCCCAGGTCCGATTCGCACCCCGGCCGGCTCCGCTGCAGGAGCTGAACGCGGCGCTGATGACGATGTGCCGCCCCGATCAGGAGCTGCTCTTCGGCCGTTGGAGGCGCCGGGTGCTCCGGTCCTTGCCGGTCGCTGCCGAGCCGCTGGGCGACCTGGTCCCCGCGACCGAGGCTCCCCTCTTCCTCGACGTCTTCAGCGACACCCTGGACGAGGGGCTGGACACCGTGCGGGCTTCGCGGCCGGAGCTGGTCCGCTCCGAGATCGAGCGGGTGTACGCGGGGAGCCCGGCCCCGGCACCGCTGTGGATTCGGAGCCTCCACCGGGGTGACGCCGACGCCTGGCAGGTCCTGCGCCGTGCCCAGCACACGGCGTTCGAGACGGTCGTACGTCCCGTGTGGGGCCTGGTGCAGGACCTGCACCACACGGAGTTCACCCGCCATGCCGTGACCGTCGCCGAACACGGCATCGGTGCCGCGCTGGCCGCGCTCGTCGCCGGCGCCCGGCTGTGCGACGACGTCTGGGAGTTCGACGGTCCGGCGGGAGACTTCGTACTGCACGGGCGCGGTGTGCTGCTCCTGCCCACCTTCCACTGGACCGGCCGCCCCAGCGTTGCCGACCTGCCCGGCCATCCGCTGGCCGTGACCTATCCGGCAGGCCCGGGCCTGCCGCTCGCGCCGGACGGGGCGGGCCGTACGGACGACGCGTTGGCGGCGGTGCTCGGCCGGACCCGCCTCGACATTCTGTTCCGGCTCTCGGAGGAGCACACCACCAGCGGCCTCGCCCGACGGCTGGGCGTCAGCAACGCCACCGCTTCGGCCCACGCGACGGCACTGCGCGGTGCCGGGCTGATCACCTCGGTCCGCGCCGGGCGGGCGGTGCTCCACCTGCGCACACCGCTGGGGAGCCTGCTGGTTCAACGCCGTGCAGGGGCTCGGGAGCTGTCCGGGTAACCCCCTCGTGCGGCGCCCGGGCAGTCCTCCCGTACGGCAGCCCGCTTGTCCGCAGCCCGCTTGGTGGCAGCCCGTACCGCCGTGAGCTGGAGCAGCAGCGCGGCTGCCGCGAATCCGGCGGCCCAGAGCGGGAGCACGGATCCGCTCCAGCCGAAGGCGAAGGCCGCGCCGCCGAGGCCGGAGCCGATGGCGCTGCCGAGGTAGAGCGCGGACTCGTTGAGGGCGACGGCGACCGGGCCGCCCTGTTCGCCTCGGGCCGCCAGCAGATCGTTCTGCTGCGGTACTTGGAGTGCCCAGCCGACCGCGCCCCAGACCGCGATGGGTACGAGGGCGAGCAGCGGGGTGACCGGCGCGGCGAAGCGGAAGGCCAGCAGGGACACGACCAGGATCGCCAGGATGCCGACGACCAGGGTGGCGGGGCGGCGGACGCGGTCCACGAGCGAGCCGATGACGAGGGAGCCGATGACGCCGCCGAGGCCCCAGGCCCAGAGGTACGGGGTGATGTTCTCGACGCCGCCCATGGTGCCGGTGGCCATGACGGGGACGAAGTACGTGTAGAGGCCGAGGCTGGCGACGGCCGCGAGGAGCGAGACGCCGACGACGGAGGCGACGCGCGGATCGGTCACCACCTGGGCACGCCGGCGAAGGCTCACGGTCTCGGTGGCCGGAAGGTGCGGCAACCGTACGAGAAGTCCGGCGAGGGCGGCGAGGCCGATGGCGGTGACCAGCCACAGGGTGGCGCGCCAGCCGGTGTGCTGGGCGATGTAGACGCCGGCGGGGACGCCGATGACGGTGCCCGAGCTCATCCCGCCCATGATCACGGCGAGGGCGCGGCCCCGTCGTTCGCGGTCGACGAGCGAGGCGGCGGCGGAGGCCGCGAGCGCGAGGTAGAGACCGGCTCCGACACCGGCGAATGCCCGGGTGATCAAGAGCACGGGCAGCGAAGTGGCCAGCGCGGAACCCGCGTTGGCGAGGGCGAAGACCGCCAGGGAGACGAGCAGTCCGCTGCGTACGCGGGAGGCGGGGAGGAGGGTCGCGAAGACCGGGGAGGCGAGGGCGTACGCAAGGGTGAAGGCGGTGACCATTTGGCCGGTGGCGGAGACGGAGGAGCCGAAGTCGGTGGCTATGGAGGGGAGGAGGCCTGCGGTGACGTAGGCGTCGAGGCCCAGCGCGAAGGCGCCGAGGCCCAGCAGACAGACGAGGTTCACTGGCTCACCGATCGTAGATGTTCGTAGGTTGCAGTACATAGGAACATCCGGACAAGATCACCCCCGCACCGCATCCGGCAAGCAGTAACGGCCCTTTCCAGCCACCTCGGTGCTCCTGGACACCACCCGGTACACCTGGGAGCCACCTGTTGCACGTGGGCATCACCTGGTGCACCTGTGCACCACCCAGTACTCCGGGCATCACCCAGTACTCCGGACACCACCAGGCGCTCCTGGGCAGCTGTGCGATTCTTGGCGGGTGCGCCACTACTTCCACCCGGAGATCGAAGACGTCTGCCTGCCCGACGTCCTGTTCGCGCTGAGCGACGCCACCCGACTGGGCATCGCCGTCGCACTCGCGGACGGCCAGGAGCGCACGGCGGGCGAACTCGGCGGCAGCATCGCCAAGTCGACGATGACCCACCACCTCAAGATCCTCCGTGAAGCCGGCACCCTGCACGTCCGCTCGGAAGGCACCCGCTGCTACAACTCACTGCGCCTGGCGGAGCTGGAGGACCGCTTCCCCGGCCTGCTGGACCAGCTCCTCGCCTTCGCCGTGAGGTGCGGCTACACATCGGCGGACGCGCACCGCTGACCCTCCGTCTCTGCTTCCTCTTGACCTCAAGTCCGCTTGACGTCGCATCGTGAGCACCACACCAGGGACTCACGGACTGAGGTACTCACCATGCACGCGATACGACTGCACGCCTTCGGCCCCGCCACCAACCTGACGTACGAAGAGGTCCCTGTCCCGACCCCGGGCCCGGGACGGGTCCGTATCGAAGTGGAGGCGAGCGGTGTCCACTTCATCGAAACCACCCTCCGCCGGGGCCACGCCATCGGCCCGCACGAACCCCCGCCGCTCCCCCACTCCCCCGGCGCGGAGGTGGCCGGAACCGTGGCAGAAATCGGCCCCGGGGTGGACGCCGCATGGCTCGGACGGCGCGTGGTGGCACAGCTGGAATCGGACGGCGGCTACGCCGAACAGGCGATCGCCGCAGCCGACGACCTCCACCATCTCCCCGACCACCTGGACGCGGCCACCGCCGTGGCGATGATCACGACTGGAGCCACGGCCCAGGGCCTGCTGCACGCCGCCCGACTCACCGCGTCCGACGTCGTACTGGTGATGTCGGCGGCCGGTGGCGTGGGCAGCCTCCTGGTGCAGGAGGCACATCGCGTCGGGGCCACGGTGGTCGGAGTGGCCGGCGGCCCGGCCAAGGTGCGGCACGTCCGCGAACTCGGCGCCGACGTGGCGGTGGACTACCAAGACACCGACTGGCCGAATCAGGTCCACAACGCCCTGGCCGCACTGCCCAAGGGCGCGCACCACGACACCGTGACCGTGGTCTTCGACGGCGTCGGCGGCACCGCCGGCCGCGCCGCGCTCGAACTCCTGGGCCCCGGAGGCCGCTTCCTCCTGCACGGCTGGGCCTCCGGCACACCGACCGCCCTCACCACCGCCGACCTCGTCGAACGCGGTCTCACCGCCACCTGGGCCCTCGGCCCGGCCATGCTTCCGCCCGGCGGCCACCGCGAACTCCAGTCCCGCGCCCTGCACCGCGCGGCCACCACGGGTCTCATCCCGCTCCTCAGCCACTTCCCCCTCTCCAAGGCCGCCGAGGCGCACGCCGCTCTGGAGTCACGCAGAGCCATGGGCAAGGTGGTCCTGCTGCCGCGGGGATGACTCGGCACGACGAGGGTGACACTGCGGGGCGGACGTGACGCTGCGCGGCGGAGGTGACCGGAACCGCGTGCGGGTGGCTAGAGCAACGCAGGCGCCAGCTCACGCCACTCGCGGTCCGGGAACGCGGCCGGGTCCGCCGTAAGGACCTGCAGACACACATGGTCGGCGCCCGCGTCGAGGTGCTCGCGCACCCGGCGGCGGATCGCCTCCTCGTCGCCGTACACCACGATCGCGTCCACCAGGCGGCGGCTCGGCCCGCCGTTCGGACCGCCGGTGAAGTCCGCGTCGTCGAAGCCGAGGCGGCGCAGGCTGGCCTGCTGGTGCGGGGCCGCGCTCGCGTAGAAACCGACGTGTGCGGTGGCGACTTCGCGGGCACGCGCGAGATCGGTGTCCAGGACGACGGCCTGTTCCACGCCCAGGAAGGCGTCCGGACCCATGGCCTCGCGGGCACGCACGGTGTGTTCGACGGGTACGAAGTAGGGGTGCGCACCCCAGGCACGGGTCGCGGCGAGCTCCAGCAGGCGCGGACCGAGCGCGGCCAGCAACCGGCGCGGGGCCGGGTCTGCGGCCGGGCTGCCGACGGGTGCCACGTCCATCGCGTCGAGGTAGGCGCGCATCGCAGCCAACGGCCCGCCGCGCCGGGGACCCTTGCCGCCGTCCCCGCCTTCCTCCCCCGCGCCCTCCAACAGCACGGTGGTGTCGACCCGGTGGCCGCCCAGCCCGAGCACGTACCGTCCGGGAAATGCCTCGCCGAGGGTACGGGCCGCACTCGCCGTCGCGATGGGGTCGCGGCGTTCGATGCTGGCGATGCCCGAGGCGACGGTGATGCGCCGGGTCGCGGACAACAGCAGCCACGCCTGTCCGACGGTGTCCCGGCCGAACGCCTCCCCGTACCAGATCGCCCCGTACCCCAACTCCTCGATTTCGGCGGCTGCTTCACGTACCAGGCCGGCGGGCCGGCCGTCGAAGGCGAAGGTCCAGATCCCGACCCGGCCCAGCTCGGTGCGTACACCGGCGTCTGTCATCCATGTCTCCCTGAAAGAGCGCCGCAAAGTCGCAGAACGCAGCAATACTTTCCGGAGAGGTTCTCCGGTTAGCTGCCCGCTACGATACGGAGAGGCTCTCCGCTTGACCAGCCCTCTCAACTCCCCAGCAGGACAGGACCCCTCAGCGATGACACCCCACCCGCGCCGTACGGACGCACGCCTCAACCGGGAGCGACTGGTGACGGCCGCGCAGGAGGTGTTCGCCGAGGCGGGACCCGAGGCGTCGCTCAACGAGATCGCCCGTCGGGCGGGGGTGGGGCCCGGGACCCTCTACCGCAATTTCCCCAACCGCCAGGCCCTGCTGGCGGCAGTCCTCCAGGAGCGGGTCGAGCGGCTGTGCGCGCTCTCGGACGACCTGCTCGGCTCGGAATCAGCCGACGACGCACTGGAGGAGTGGCTGTACGCCTTCATGGAGCATGCCCGTCTCAACCAGGGCATGGGCAGCGCCCTCCTCCTCGAAGAGGACGCGGCGATCCGCGAGCGGGACACGGCGGCCCTCCGCAAGGGGGACGCGGCAGCCCTCACCGAGGGCGATCCGGCCCTTGACGAAGATGCGGCACCCGGGCCGCCGGGCATCGACTGCCACCGCATGATCCAGGACGCGACCCAGGCACTCCTCGCGCGCGCCCAGCAACAGGGCACGGCGCGCGCGGACCTCTCCTCCGACGACCTCGTGCCGCTCGTCGTCGGCATCGCCCTGTCCACGGCCCGCAGCAGCGCCCGGCAGAACGAGGACCAGCCCCGGCGCCTACTGGGGTTCGTCCTGGACGCCGTGCACAGGAGCAGCCGACGGAAGTGACACCCGCTACACCCCCCGCTCGCCCTCGGCCTGCCCGCCTGCTGCCTGCTCGGCCCCGTCCCCGCCTCCGGACTCCCCCATCGGGAACATGATCGGGCTGAGCAAGTGCTGCGTACGGTCCGGAGCCGGGCCGTACTGCATGCGGGGCGCGATCGCGGCACGCAGATCTCCGATCAGACCGGTGAGTTCCTCACGGCTGAGCCAGATTGCGTGCTGCCGGAATCCCACCAGGTCAGCGGCCGGGTCCGCGTCGTCCCGGTCGAGGTAGGCGCCGAACTCGGCGAGCAGGACGGCCGTCGCCGCGGCGAATCCCCTGCGGTAGTCCTCCGTCGAGAGCCGCGCGGCGGGATCGGCCGGATCGTCGGCGATCACCGCGCGCTCCCCGCGCAGCCGGAAGGTGCGCTCCACCGCGCCCCGTACCCGCTGCTCGCTCTCCACCTCCAGGACGCCCGCATCGGCAAGGAGGGCGATGTGCCGGTAGGCGCTGGTCTTGGAGACGTCCGGCATGCGTGCGCAGAGCTGAGCGGTCGTCATCAGGTGACCGCCGGAAAGCGCGTGCACGACGCGGAGCCGCACGGGGTGCAGAAGCAGATCGGTCGTATCCATGACCGGATGTTCCCACAGCTGGTACCTTTCCCAAAGTTGGGAACGATGACGGACAGCACCGTCACGAACACCGGGGAGCCGCAATGCAGAGTCAACTTCCGCCGCTGGGGCGGATGTACGAGGTCGGAGCAAACAGCAACAGGACGGAGGGACGGCAACTGATGCTCCACCGGTCCGGTTCCGGCGGCCCTGCCGTGGTGCTGCTGCCGGGAGCGGGCCTGGTCGGCCTGGACTTTCTCAATATCCAGTCCGGAGCGGCGGAGTTCACGACGAGCGTGCTGTACGACCGGGCGGGCACGGGCTGGAGCGCCCCGGCCACCCTGCCTCGCACCCCCACCGAAGTGGTCGACGAACTGCGCGAACTGCTGCGCGCCGCCGGAATATCCGGCCCGTATCTCCTGGTGGGGCACTCCCTGGGCGCGTTCTACGCACGCCGCTACGCGCAGCGCTTCCCCGACGAGGTGGCGGGACTGCTCCTGCTGGACCCCGGCCACGAGGACATACTCGCGTACCTGCCGGAGGAGGTCGTGGAGATGCGCGACCGCCTGAAGCTCGACCCGGAGACCCTGCCGGACAGCCTGACGGACGAGCAGGTCCGACTGGCGCGCGAGCAGTGGGCGCAGCTGTACGCGCAGTGGCCGGCCGAGGTGCGCGAGCAGCTCGTCGAGCACAATCTGGCGTCCTGGCGCACCTCCCTCGCGGAGGACCTGAACTTCGAGACCGAGGTGTTCGAGGAACTGCGGGGCGGCGGCCCCCTGCCCGACGTACCGCTGACAGTGCTCACGGCAGGCGGGACCAACCCGTACTGGGCGAAGTTCATGCCGGAGGATTTGCTGCAAGGGGCACACGACGGTCTGCATGCCCTGCACGCGGCCATGGCCGCGGCCGTCCCCCGGGGCGAGCACCGCGAGATCGCGGGCGCCTCGCACCAGTACCTCCACATCGAGCGTGGGGACGCGGTCCTCGATGCGCTTCGAAAGCTGCACGCCGCAGCGTGAACCCTCGACAGGTACGCCCCGGCTGCCAGTCGGCATCACCGAACAGCGGACAGCGGGCAGCACCAGACGAGGCCAATTGGAGCCACTCTGGCACCAGTTGACTTGAAGGGGAGTTGTGATGGCGTCATAGTGATGCCACACTGGCATCACGGACGAGGTCGCGCCCAGCCTGTGGTCGGCCCTTCCCTGCCCCTATCTGCCCTGGAGGACACATGCAGAACGAAACGTCGGCCTGCCCTGCCGGACACGGCCCCCGAGAGACCGAAGGGACTGAAGGGACCGAAGCGGCGGATCTCCGCGAGCGCGGTCCTGTTGTCTTCCCCACCGCACCCCGCCCCGCCGGCTGCCCCTTCGACCCGCCCGCCGAACTGGCCGAGTTCCGCGAGCAGGACCCGCTGGTGCCGCTGCATTTCCCCGACGGGCACGTCGGCTGGCTGGCCACGGGGTACGAGACGGTCCGGTCGCTGTTCGCCGACCCCCGCTTCAGCTCGAAGTACGAGCTCATGCACTACCCCCTCGCGGACATCGGCCAGCTGCCGCCCGCACCGGTCGGCGACATGACCGGGATGGACGCCCCCGAACACACCCGGCTCCGCAGGCTGCTCGTGGGGAAGTTCACGGTCCGCCGGATGCGCGAACTCACCTCGCGCGCCGAGCAGATCACCACCGAGCACCTGGACGCGATGGAGCGCCGGGGCGGACCGGTGGACCTAGTGAAGGAGTTCGCACAGCCCATACCCGCGCTGATGATCTGCGAGCTGTTGGGGGTGCCCACCGTCGACCGGGAGAAGTTCCAGGAGTGGACGTTGCAGCTCACCAGCCACGTCACCGACCAGCAGGCACAGGGCGATGCAATAGCCGCCCTCGGCGAGTACATGCACAAACTGGTGCTCGCCAAGCGCGCCGACCCCACCGACGACATGCTCAGCGACCTGACCAGGAGCGACCTCACCGACGAGGAACTCACCGGTGTGGGCAGTTTCCTGCTCGCCGCCGGCCTCGACACCACCGCGAACATGATCGCCTTCGGTACGTTCGCGCTGCTCCGCAACCCGGAGCAGTTCGCCGCCCTGCGCGAGGACCCGTCCCTCGCCCCGCAGGCCGTCGAGGAACTGATGCGCTACCTGACCATCGTCCAGACCACCATGAAGGCCGCACTGGAGGACGTCGAGCTGGAAGGCAAGCTCATCAAGGCGGGGCAGACCGTCACGATGTCCATCGAGGCCGCCAACCGCGACCCGCTGCGATTCCCCGGCCCCGACACCCTCGACCTGCACCGCAAGGCCACCGGCCACCTGGGCTTCGGACACGGCATCCACCAGTGCCTGGGCCAGCAACTGGCCCGCGTGGAGATGCAGGTGACACTGCCCGCACTCGTCACCCGCTTCCCGGACCTGCGACTGGCCGTGCCGTCGGAGGACGTACCGCTCCGTACGGGCATGAACATCTTCGGGGTGCACAGCCTCCCGGTGACCTGGGGCGAGGTGTAGGGCGATGACGGAACCCGAGCACGACGCACGCGACACGGAAGTCAGGGCCGACCGGGAACGCTGTCTCGGCGCCGGAATGTGCGTGCTGACCGCCCCGGAGGTATTCGACCAGGACATCGAGGACGGCCTCGTCCTCCTTCTCCGTACCCGACTGCCGCACGCGGACAGAGACTTGGAGGACGTCCGGGAAGCGGCAGGGCTGTGCCCCGCGGAAGCCATCACTCTGGTGTGACGGAGCCTGCCGGTCGCGCCGACCGCCTGCGATGCGCCTACGGAACCGCGGGCAGCGACGCGAGCCACTCGGTCAGGATCCGATTGACCTCCTCGGGGCGCTCCTGCTGGATCCAGTGGCCGCAGCCCTTGAGGAGGTACGACCCGAAGAGCCCGGGCAGCGTGGCGGGATACGCCTCGATCGCGTCGGCCAGCCAGACGGTGGAGGCGTCCTCGTCGCCTCCGGCGAACAGGGAAGGCTGGGTGATCGGGGCGCCGTCGAAAGCGGCGAGTTCCTCCCAGTCCCGGTCCATGTTCCGATAGCGGTTGAGCGCCCCGGTCAGGCCGGTCCGCTCGAACTCACCGGCGTAGAAGTCGAGTTCGTCGTCGCTGAGCCAGCCGGGCAGCCGCCCGGTGGGGAACCTGTCCCTCAGGGTGCCGTCGGCGGCAACGAAATGCGGGTCCGGCTCGTCCGGCCCGGGCATCGTGTCGGCGGACATCGCGGCGTAGAACCCCGCCAGCCATCCCCGTACATCGGGCTCGATCTCCGCCTCGGCCCGTCCGGGCTGCTGGAAGTAGGAGACGTAGAGCTCCTCCGCGCTCCCCCCGGCACCCGCACCGGCGCTCATCTGCGCGAACACCTCGCTGGGCCGCGGGCCGCCGCGCGGGGCGTACGGCACGCTCAGCAGCCCGACGGCACGGAAGACGTCCGGCCTGACCAGGACGGAGTTCGCGGCGATGGTCGCACCCCAGTCGTGCCCGACGACGACCGCGCTCCGCTCTCCGAGCGCGTGCACCACGGCGACGTTGTCCTCGACGAGGTCGAGCATCCCGTACGCCGCCGCGTCGGCGGGGCGGGAGGAACGGCCGTAGCCGCGCACGTCGACGGCGACCGCCCGGTAGCCTGCCGCAGCCAGCACCGGCAGCTGGTGGCGCCAGGAGTACCAGGACTCCGGAAACCCGTGCACCAGCAGCACCAGCGGCCCGCTCCCCTGCTCCACGAGATGGATCCGGCCCGCGGGCGAGGGAACCAGACGGTGGGTGGGGCCGGGGACGGCGGGAGCGGCGGGGGCGGTGGCACGGGCGGGCTGGGGCATGGGGTACCTCCGGGTCCGAAACGGCATACGGCTCTGTCAGCGATGATCCGGCGGGCGGGACGGGCGCGCGAATCCTCTTGCCGATTCGGCAAGTTGAGGGAACCGGCGTTCGCGGCCGGTTGACCTGGAGCGCGCTCCAGCACTTAGCGTCCTGGTCAGACGCTTCAAACCTTTCAAACCCCGTCGGGCCCCGTCAGCCCGCACCGACCCGCACCAACCCCTGGAGGCAACACCATGGCCAACATCCCCACCCGATACCTGGGCGAACTCGCGGTCTCCGCACAGGGCCTCGGATGCATGGGCATGAGCCACGGCTACGGCGCCACGGACGACACGCAGTCGATCGCCACGCTGCACCGTGCCCTCGACCTCGGAGTGACTCTCCTCGACACCTCCGACTTCTACGGCGGCGGGCACAACGAAGAACTGATCGGCCGAGCCGTCGCCGGGCGCCGCGACGAGGTGGTGCTGGCCACGAAGTTCGGCTTCGCCAACCGCTTGGGCGAGCCCACCCGGCTCCGCGGCGACGCCGCCTACGTACGGCAGGCCTGCGAGGCCTCGCTGCGTCGGCTCGGCGTCGACCACATCGACCTCTACTACCAGCACCGGGTCGATCCGCAGGTGCCGATCGAGGAAACCGTCGGAGCGATGGCCGAGCTGGTGCAGGCCGGAATGGTCCGCCACCTGGGGCTTTCCGAGGCCGGCGCACACACCGTGCGGCGGGGGCACGCGGTGCACCCGATCGCCGCCCTGCAGAGCGAGTGGTCCCTGTGGACGCGTGACCTGGAGGCGGAGATCGCACCGGTCTGCCGCGAACTCGGCATCGGACTGGTCCCGTTCTCCCCTCTCGGACGCGGCTTCCTGACCGGCCGCTACCACTCGGTCGAGGGGCTCTCCGAGACCGACGTACGCCGCAGCCAGCCCCGTTTCGCCGACGGCAACCTCGAACGGAACCTGGCGATCGTCACCAAGCTCAACGAACTCGCCGCGGCAAAGAAGGTCACCGCCGGTGAACTCGCCCTGGCCTGGCTGCAGCACCAGGGCGACGACGTGGTGCCGATCCCCGGCACCCGCCGTCGGCAGTACCTGGAGGCGAACCTCGCGTCCCTCTCCGTCGCGCTGTCCCCCGACGACCTCGCCGCCATCGAGGCCGCCGCCCCGCCCGAGCAGGTGGCAGGCACCCGCTACGACGCCACCAGCCTGACCTTCGTCAACGGCTGAACCACCCGGCCGCTTCCGCTGCTCGCCACCGCTCACAACCGGCACCGGCACCAGCACCAGCACCAGCACCAGCTTCTACGAGGAATCACGCCCCGATCCTCCGGTTCCGATCCCGCGGCGGAAGCACACCCGGTCCTGCCCCGGGCCGTCGTAATCCGTGTGTACGGACAGGTCGCCGACCTGCCGGTCCCCTTCCTCCACCACGAACCCCATCGCCAGATGGAAGGCGACCGATCCTCGATTGCCCGGCGACGTGACGGCCCGCACCTCACTGCGCCCGGCCTCGGCCGCACGCTGGAAGAAGTCCTCGTAGAGCCTGCGGGCCACACCCTGCCCACGCAGCCGCGGATCCACCCCGACGAAGTGGATGTACGCCCCGGTACCGTCGTCCGCCGAGTGAAATCCCACCAGGAATGCCCTGATGCCGCCCCTGCCCTCCGCGTCCTCCAGCACCAGACTCGTACCGGCGAAGAACTGCAGGAACAGCTTCGGCAGCAGCAACGACAACTCCCTTGCCTGTTCGGGAGTCCGCGAGTCGCCCCACCAGCTCTGTACGCAATCGACCATGGCCCGGTGGTCGGAGGCGAGGGCCCGGCGCAGTGTCATCGTTCCTGTCCCCTCACTTGGATCACAGTCTGGATCACAGTCGCCCGGTTCACAGCGGATCGAGCAACATCAGAACCTCGTCCCGGTCGTCCTCCGGCGCGAACCGCAACGCCCCCGTCCAGCGACCGGCTTCCTGCCAGCCGTGGCGTGCGTAGAAGTCCTCAAGGCCGGCGCCTCCGCGTGCGGCGAGGTGGAGCTGCTCCAGCCCCATCTCGTCCCGGGCGATGCGGCGTACCTCTTGCAGGAGGGCGGCGCCGTGGCCTTCGCCCCGCACTCCCGGGCGGGTCTGGAGGTGGTGGAGCGTGCCCCAGTGGGCGATCAGTTCGAACGGGTCCCGGCGCAGACACAGCCAACCGGCCAGTCCGCCGTCGGCGGTCGTCGCGGTGAGCAGGCGGCAGCTGTCCGGCGAGAGAGCGGCAACGAGCGAATCGACCGCTCGGGCCGCCTGGGGCAGTTCGATCGGCGGGAAGGGGAACCCGGCCGCCCCACCGGAGTTGGTGACCTCGACCCAGCACTCGGCAAGCGACTTCCTCAGCTCCGGGGTGACCTGACCGGGTGAGGTGAACTCCTGCAGCAGGGCGGGCCCTTGGGATGCGTCAGCCATCCATGGATCCTGGCACGGAACGGGTCCGTGGCCCCTCTCGGGGTGGCATGATCCTCACTCATGGATACATGGTCTCTACAGTCAGGGCACGGTGTCCGCTTCGAATGGGGGCCGACGGGAGCGGAACGCCTCGCCCCGCACATCGCGTGCCTGGTCGTCGTCGATGTGCTCTCCTTCGCTACGTCCGTGAGCATCGCCGTGGCAGCCGGAACCCGTGTCTTCCCGTACCGCTGGCGCGACGAAAGCGCCTTCGTCCACGCGGCCGAGCACGACGCCGAGCTGGCCGTGGGCCGCCGCATGGTCTCCGCCACAACACCCTGGACCCTCTCCCCTGCCGCGCTGCGACGCGCCCCCTTCACACCCCGGCTCGTCCTCCCCTCCCCCAACGGGTCCGCCATCGCCGCCTCCGCGAACGGCGCCACAGTGGTCGCCGCCTCCCTGCGGAACGCAACCGCCGTGGGCCAATGGCTCACCGCCCGGGGGTACGGTCGCGAGGACCGCCCGGTCGGAGTGATCGCCGCAGGCGAGCGCTGGCCCGACGGCAGCCTTCGCCCCGCACTGGAGGACCTGCTCGGTGCCGGAGCCGTCATCGCCGCCCTGCGGGAGTCCGCCGATGCCGGCCTCTCCCCTGAAGCCACTGCCGCAGTGGCCGCCTGCACGGCGGTTGCCGACCTGAGCGCCACCGTCACGGACTGCTCCTCGGGCCGCGAGCTCACGGAGGGTGGCTTCGCCGAAGACGTCGCCCTGGCAGGGGAGTTGGACGTCTCCACCACCGTCCCCGTACTCGTCGGTGGAGCCTTCACCGCAGCCGACTGAAACCCCTGCCGTCCCACCCGTCAACCGAACTCACCACGATCCGCCGAACCACCCGTCCCGTCCCGAGGTCCGTCGTATCAACGGCCTCGGCCTCCTCCCGCAACCAGCTCAGCGCCTCACCGAGCACCCTGAAATCACCCTCCACCAGCCCCTTCCGGGGGTCGACACGGTGGAGCAGAGCACGCCCCGGATGATGTTCGGAAACCCAGTCGCGATCCGCCTCGCCGATCTCGTCGTCGACCCAGGCGAACGGGCGGCCTGCTGCCAGTCCGACCAGGACGCGGGTCTTCCAGTGCCGCCCGGCACGGGTATCCGCTTCCTCCCACGCCGCACGTCCACCGGGCTCGTCCGGCTCGGGCTGGTCCACCACTGGCAACCGCGGCAGGCCGAGCAGGGGAGCCACGCACTCGTTCGCATCCTCTCCCCAGGTGGTCGCCCACACCAGCTCGCACGGCAAGGCCGCCAGCCGGGGGCCGTGCCCCGGATTGACCCTGGTCAGGAGAGGGTTGAAAGCGGGCTCCGTCCCACCGATGTCCGTCCGATACGTCGGATACTCCTGCGACGGTGCACCAAAGGGGATGAGCGGCCCGTCAACGTCGAGGAAGAGAAGGGGTACTTGGCGCTGCGACACGGAGTCGGATTCGCGCTCGGCGCCGCAGGCGAAACCGTGGTCGGAGCCGCAGCCAGGGCCGCAGACGGGACCGCAGTCGGGGCCCACGTCGAAGTGAGAGTCAGAGCCGGTCACAGGCGCACCATACTGGCTGCCCGGCGCTGTGCTCCCCGTGGTCGTCGTGCCAACGGTCCGACGACCCGGCAGAGCACCCCACCCCACCCAGCACACCGCCACCCGTCTCCCCGCCCGGTTGCCGTCGGCCCCCTCCAGACCCCACCACACCACTAGCGCTAGCCCCCGTGAGACACCGCTAGATCGTCTTCCCCGCCGCCCCTTCTTCCGCCGCCCGTGCCACCCCTTCCAGCTGTTCCCGGTACTTCTCCCACGAGAGGCCCTCCGTCGGCGGCATGTTCTCGTTGCCGTCCTGCAGTCCGGCGGCCCCGTCCACGAGTTCGCGGATGATGTCGGCATGGCCGCCGTGCCGGTTGGTCTCGGCGAGCATATGGACCAGGACCCGTTGCAGGGACACCTCGCTCCGGTCCTCCGGCCAGTGCGGAACGCGTCCCGTGGAGTCCCAGGACAGTGCTTCGATCGTGGCGTCCGAGTGGGCGCACGCCTTCCGGTACAGACCGACGATGTACTCACGGGACTCGTCGGCCGCAGCCCACATGTCCACCGTCGGGTCGTCGTCGAACTCCTGGAGCCAGGGCATCGGCTCTTCGGTGAACGGCCGCCCGAAGGTGTCACCGAAGTACCCCACCTCGCAGCCGGCCAAGTGCTTGAGCAGCCCCAGCAGATTGGTGCCGGTCGGGGTCATCGGGCGGCGGGCGTCGTACTCCGACAGCCCCTCGACCTTCCATACCAGCGCTTCACGGGCGGACTTGAGGTAGTGGTGCAGGTCCTGCTTCGGATCTGATGAAGTCATGTCCCCACCATCGCATCCAGCACTGACAATCGCCTGTTCACCAGGGGGCAGCTCAATTCAACGCCTGGTAAGGGAAGTTGACCTCGCCGTCCCGCCCGGCTCCCGTTGTCCCTCCGTGCGCGTGAGCTCCGCGCACGAGAGCCCGGAGCATCGCAGCCCCCGCAACCACCGCGCACAGGTGCAGCGCCACCGCGACGACGGGGGACTCCGGCCGTGCACCGTCGGTGCCGACGACCAGGGTCTCGTACAGCACGAGGGGCAGTTTCCAGCCGCTCCATGCGAACAGCGAGCCCGATCCGACCCAGCCCACCAGCAGCACGACCCGGCGCTGAATCCGGGCGGGGTACGCCCGGGCAAGCACCCATAGCGCTGCTGCCCCGGCAAGTGCCCAGAAGCCGGAGATGCCCCCCAGGAGGTATCCCTCGGCGATCCTCGCCGACGGGTGGGAGAGCCCTGTGGTGCCGCCGAACGCCCAGTACAGCCAGACCAGACCGACCGCCGCGGCGACGACGGCCGCCCACGGCCCGGCGGTGCGCGGCCCGTCTCCCACACGACCGGCAGGGAGCACGTCCGGCCAACGGCGGCGCAGATAGGCAGGAATCGCGACTGCCAGGCAGAGGCCCGTCCCGACGAAGCCGCCCTCGATGAGCACGGCTTCCCAGACCGGCATCTCCGCTCCGTCCGCCGCCGGTCCGTCCGCCCCCTCCGGCTCGCCACCTCCCCCGAGGAAGGAGCTGAACAGAGCGAACGGCAGTATCGAGACCAGGAATCCGGACGCCACCCATGCGCAGAACCCCACCAGCAACCCGGGTATGCGCATCCCCCACGGCCGCACGAAAGCGAGCGCCACCCCGATCCCGATCGCTGCCATGCCGATCGTCACGGTGTTGAGCACCACCCACTCCGCTACACCGAGACCCGCCCCGGTCGGCAGCACCCCGACGAGCGCACCGATTACCCACGACACTTTGATGAGCAGGTACGGCAGCAATGCCAGTGCCGCCCCGTAGGACGCACCCCGTCCGATCCGATCCCACCGTTCCACCAGGATCCCTCCCCTCTTCGGACTCCTTCAGGACTTCAGCATCCTGCAGCGCCCCGTGGTCCCACCTCCCCCTCCAGAGCCATTCGTCTCCCCCGCGCGGGGGAGACAGGAGAATCGACCTTCCGGACCCCCTACCGGGCCCTCCCCTGGCGCCGAAAATCCACAGGAGCCCCCCTGAGGGCCTCTCTTGGCGCTCGGGACCCCATCACACCAAGAGCCAGGAGTTCGGGCGCCTGAGGGGCCATTCTGTGGGTCGATTTTCATCCACGTTTGCGTAAATTCATTACCTTTGCTCCATTTCATCCTTCCTTGACCTCACCTTGCCCGCCTCGCCTTCTCCTGGATTAAATACGGTGCAGTACCGTATCGTTTCTCCCCATGACGATCGACCACGGCTCTCCCTCCTCCCGGCCCCCCGGCCGCCCGCGCAGCCGAGAGGCCGACGAGGCAATTCTCGCTGCAGCCCTCGACCTGCTCATCGAGCGGGGCATCGGCTGGACCAGCATCGAGCAGATCGCACGCCGAGCCGGAGTCACGCGCGCGACGGTGTACCGCCGGTTCCCGAACCTAACCGAGCTGCTGGTGCGGGCGGTCGAGTGGGAGTACCGCGACATCGACACCGATGCCGACGATCTGCCGGGCTGGCCGGACATCGACACCATGGTCACCGACTGGGCCGACCGTCTCGGCGACCCTCGCGCCCGGCGCCTGATCCGCCGCCTGTACAGCACGCTGGATGATCTCCCCGAGCTTCTCCGCGCATACGACGCTGCCCACGGCAGTCACCAGAGCCGAGCCGTCCGCACCACTCTCGAAAGGGCCCGCACCGCCGGTCAGCTGCCGCCGAACAGCGACCCTGAAGTCCTCCAACAAGTCCTCAGCGGTGCGGCGTTGCAGCACCTGGCCGCCCATCCCGACAGCACCGGCTCAGAGGAAATCAAGGCCTACTTCCTGGCCGTCCTCCAGCAGACAGGCTTCACAGCAACACCGGTCACCCGACAAAGGAGCACAGACCGATGACCACAACGCAGCAGAACAACCCCGCCTCCCCCAGCAGCATGTCGTGGCTGGGAACCGATATCCGCCGCGCCCGCAAGCAGGGCCCCAATGGCCTGACCCACCGTCAGCAGGCCCGGTTAGCCGACGCCGTGGCCCGTTCTCGCAGCTTCTCCCCGTACTACCGCGAGCTCTACCGCGGTCTCCCCTCACGGGTGGACGACCCGACGCTTCTGCCGGTCACGGACAAGCAGCAGCTGATGGCTCGCTTCGACGACTGGGCAACCGACCGCGCGGTCACGTACGAGACGGTTCGGGCGTTCACCGACGACCCAGAACTCGTCGGGCAGCGCTTCCTCGGGCAGTACCTGGTGGCCACCACCTCGGGAACCAGCGGTCGCCGCGGCCTGTTCGTGCTCGACGACCGGTACATGGAGGTGGGGGCTGCGCTCACCTCTCAGGCGCTCGCCACCTGGCTGGGCCCCGGCGGCATTCTCCGGACTGCGGCCCGCGGCGGACGGTTTGCTCAACTGGTCGCAGCCGACGGGCACTACGCAGGCTTCGCCGGATACCGCCGTGCGATGCGCGAAGGCGGCTGGCGGAGCAAGATCCTCCGCTCTTTCTCCGTCCACACACCGATGCCCGACCTGGTCTCACAGCTCAATGCCTACCAGCCCGCCATCGTCATTGGATACGCCAGCACGATCATGCTGCTCACGGCAGAGCAGGAGGCAGGCCGCCTGCACATCTCACCGGTACTGATGCAGCCCGCAGGCGAGACGATGACCACGGCCGACACCGACCGCATCGCCGCCGCCTTCGGCACCATCACCCGCACGGTGTACGCGGCGACCGAGTGCACCTACCTCAGCTACAGCTGCGCGGAGGGTTGGTACCACGTCAACAACGACTGGGTGGTGGTGGAGCCGGTCGACGCGGAGTACCGGCCCACTCCGCCCGGCGAGTACTCGCACACCGTACTGGTCACCAATCTTGCCAACCGGGTGCAGCCGTTCCTGCGGTACGACCTCGGCGACAGCGTCCTGCAGCGTCCCGATCGCTGTCCTTGCGGAAGCCTGCTGCCGGCAATCCGTGTGCAGGGCCGTGCGGGCGACATCCTGACCTTTCCTGCCGACGGCTCCGGTACTCCCGTCCGGCTCAGCCCGCTGGCATTCAGCACGCTGTTCGACCGCACTCCCGGGGTAGATCTGTTCCAGATCGAGCAATCCGCGCCGACCGTACTGCGGGTGCGGCTCCGGGTTGCTGACGGCGCGGACTGCGACTCCGTATGGCGGGCCGTACACCGGGAGCTGACGTTGTTGTCCGCGGACAACAAACTCGGCCACCTGACCATTGAGCGGGCGAGCGAACCTCCGCAGCAGTCTCCCGGGGGAAAGTTCAGGACTGTTGTCCCGCTCGCCTGAACCTTGAGATGCGGATTCACCGCAGCAGGATCCGCAGCAGGATGTGTTGTCCGCGGACAACACATCCCAGGATCCGCAGCCACCTCGTAGCTGTCCCGCGGCCACCCCACTACCGCTGCCCGGCCGCCCTCGGTGTTGTCCGCGGACAACAAATCACGTTCTCTCCGGGCCGGCCTCCCTCGGGAACGGGCCTCACCGGGTTGTGTGCGCACCACCGTTCACGTTCAGAACCTGCCCGGTGAGGTGACGGGCCGCAGGGGAAGCAAGGAAGGCGACGGCACCCACGATGTCCGCGGGTGTTCCCGCCCGGCCGGTCGCGGTGGCAGCGATCAATGTGCTGCGGCGTTCCTCGGAGAGGTGGTCACGGAAGAACTCCGTGTCGGCGATGTATCCCGCGGAGACAACATTGGCGGTAATGCCACGGGCTCCAAGCTCTGCGGCAAGGCTGAGGTTCCAGGAGGCAAGCCCTGCCTTCGCCGCCCCGTACGAACCCGAACCCTGGTCGGCAGCGATGGAACCAATCTGCACCACGGCGCCGTCGGCAGCCAACCGGTCCTTCAACGCCTTCGTCGTCAGCGCGGCGCTGACCAGATTCGCATCGAGATTGGCCCGGAAATCACGGGCGTACGAAGCCAGGTCGGTGCCCGGGTCGGCGTCGAAATCGGTGTTGCCACCCGCATTGTTGACCAGCACGTCGATGCTCCCGGGAAGTTCGGCCAGGAGCCGAGTGAGCGCGGCCGGGTCCGTGTGGTCGCAGACAATCCCTCGCACGCCGTCATTCTGCGCAGCCATCTCTTCGAGCGGCTCGGCTCGTCGGCCGGTCACGAGGACGGCATCACCCTGTGCCGCGAAGTGTTCGGCGATGGCTCGGCCGATGCCCGTACCGCCGCCGGTGACGAGGATGTTGCGTGACATACGATGCCTCCAAGCATTCTCATTCAGGCCTAAATTTAGATCTAAACGTAAACAGGGGAGAGGCACCTTGGCAAGCGAACCCGTGATCTCGGACAAGGACGGGCCGTACCCGACGGACGGCGCGTCCCACTACCCCGTCCAGGAAATCGCCGCCGCCTGGGAGCGCGAACGTCCCGGCACCCCCGTCTCCTCGATCGGCATCGTCACCCCGATCTGGCGGCTCGCCAAGCTCCTGGGCGACGACCGCCGACGCGTGCTCGCACAAGCCGGAGTGGACGCCGCCACACTCGACCTGCTCAGCGTGCTACGAAGAAGCGGCACCCCGTACACCCTCAGCACACGCGAACTCAGTCGTCGTTCCCTGGTCACCGCCGGCGCCATCTCCCAGCGCGTTGCCCGCGCGGAACGCGAGGGGCTCGTCACTCGCCGCCCCGGCGAGGGGCGCCCCCGCAGCGTCCAGGTCACTCTGACCCAGCTCGGCCATGATCTGGTGGAGACGACGGTGGATCAGGTGCTCAGCCGCGAGGCCCAATTGATCGACGGCCTGACTGGCCCCCAACAGAACCACCTCACGGAACTGCTCCAGTCCCTCCTCCAAGACGTCCAGCACCGTCTCGGCGACGACCGGATCACCCACGTCGGAGAAGAGTGACTCGGCCTGACGGACAAGATCGACCCTGAGTCGGACGGCAGCCGGTGTTGTCCGCGGACAACAAACCGCAGGGGCTACTCCCCCGGCGCCCGCCCACAGCTGGATTCCCCACTCTCCTCCACCCGCGCTCGCGAGTGCCGCGAGAGCGACGATGTGTTGTCCGCGGACAACACATCCAACGTCCGTCGACGGCAGCAGATCCTGTTCCCGACCTGCTGCCGACTCCCCCGCTCCCCCGCGATCACGTTTGTTGTCCGCGGACAACAAACGGGTGTTGTCCGCGGACAACAGCTGAAGTCACCAGGACGGGTTCTGGCCCGGTGCCGGTGCCCAGACTCCGGCCGCTGTCCCCTCCCGTACATGCTGTTCGTAGATGGTGACCTTCCCGTGGATCACGTCGAGGCTGGCGGTCAGGTCAGCAATCTTTGTACGTACATTCCGCTCGTGCTCCTGGAGCAACGCAAGGCGTTCCGGTTCGTTGCCCGGGCCTGAGCGGACGAGCTCGGCAAAGCGGCTGAGGGTGGCGATCGGCATCTCCGAGTCACGGAGTCGGCAGCACAGTACGAGCCAGTCCACATCCGCCTGTTCGTAGATTCGCTGTCCGCCAGGCGTACGCGGGATGTCGCGCAGGAGGAGTCCCTCGCGCTCGAAGAACCGAAGCGCATGCACGCCCAGTCCGGTCATTTCGGAGACCTTGCCGATGGGCAGCCCGTCGCCTGGCTTCGCCGACTTCAACTCGTGGGTCATGGCTCCGAACATATCTTGACCTCGCTTGCACTCCAGGTCTTAGCCTCGCTCGCATGACTATGACGCAGCAGAAGATCGGGACGGGTTTCGGTGCCCACAGCACGGCCGACGACGTACTCGTCGGCATCGATCTGACCGGCACCACAGCTCTCATCACGGGCGGCTATTCGGGCATCGGGCTGGAGACCACGCGCGCACTCGCTCGTGCGGGCGCCCAGGTGGTCGTGCCTGCCCGCCGCCCCTCGCTCGCCGCAACAGCCCTCCGCGGCATCCCCGGCGCGGAGGCCCATGCACTCGACCTGGCAGATCTGGACAGCGTCCGTTCCTTCTCCGAGCGCTTCCTTGAGACAGGCCGCGCCCTCGATCTCCTCATCAACAACGCGGGCGTGATGGCCTGCCCGGAGACCCGCGTGGGCCCCGACGGATGGGAAGCGCACTTCGCCCTCAACCACCTCGGTCACTTCGCACTCACCCACCGGCTCCGTCCTGCCCTCAGCCCCCACGGAGCCCGCGTCGTGACGGTGGCCTCCTCCGGGCATTTCCTCTCCGACATCCGCTGGGACGATCTCCACTTCCGGACCGGCTATGACAAGTGGCTGGCCTATGCCCAGTCCAAGACCGCCAATGCACTGTTTGCCCTGCACCTCGACAGCCTCGGCGCAAGCAACGGCATACGGTCCTTCGCCGCCCACCCGGGCAGCATCCTCACCCCGTTGCAACGCCACATCCCTCGCGAGGACTGGCACGCCCTGGGGTGGACCACCGAGGACGGTCGGCCTGCCGCCGGCTTCAAGACCCCTCAGCAGGGGGCCGCCACGACCGTATGGGCAGCGACTTCACCCCTGTTGGACAGCGGCAGCGCGGGAGGCACCTACTGCCAGGACTGCGATCTTGCCGAGCCGGCCACGAGCGACGACATGCTCGTCGGGGGCGTCAAACCCTGGGCAGCCGACCCCGCTGCAGCGGCCCGCTTCTGGGAACTGTCCAGCGAACTGACCGGCTTGAACTGTTTCTGACCGCCCCAGCATCTGCCGACGCGAGCCTCCCGTGTTGTCCGCGGACAACACATCCTCCTCGCCGAGAGAATCTGCCAGGACAGACCCGGCGAAGTCTGGACCGGGGGAGCGGGGGAGGGGAGGGCTGGAGGTGTTGTCCGCGGACAACACCTGGTTGCGGGCAGTACCGGTCTACTTCCTGTGGGCTTCCGCGACCTCGGCGAGGATCAGCGCCGACATTGCCCAGTCCAGTCCCTCCGGTCCCTCCGCCGTCGTGCACCAGTCGACCGCCACGGGGCCCGCGCGGTCAGCATCACATTGTCCGGATGCAGATCGAGGCGGAAAACCCGATCCCAGCAGCTGGCCTCTCCTCATGAGCCGTATGTAGCCGGGGGAGTGGGGCTGCGGAGGAACGCTCGGTCCCTGGCCGTGACCGCATCAGCCGGTCCGGCGGCCCGGAGGACGACATCCAGGGCTCGCTGCGGCTCCGTGGTGTACATGCCGCTCGCCCAGGCCGCATTCGCCTCGATCACCGCCCAGTGCCCGTCGGTCCTCCCCACGTCGACGACGATGGCGGAGGGTAGCGTCGGCGAGCACGCGGACAACAGCTCTGTTCCGAATGCTGCCGCGTCCCCGCTCAGGGGCCCGAGGCTCAGCCGCCCGTTCTCCGCGTACCGACTGCCGGCATGGACCGCTCCATCAAGCAGATACAGCCGGTACTCGGCGGCGAACTCCACCACCTCGCTGACCAGTACCGGGGTCTCCGGGGCCACCTCATCCGGGCCGGGCAGCCGTGAACCGTCGGTGTAGACCAGGGCTCGGATCTGCTTGTCGTTGGGCGACTTGACGAACACCGGTCGCCGCAGCTCGTACGCCTGACGGATCGTCATGAGGTGGATCTCGCGCCGGGTGTACGTACGTGGCAGCAGGGCAAGCCAGTCCTCGGGGGCCTGCAACAGACCGATACCCAGGACGGGCGCCACGACATCCGCGAAGCTGGGCCCAGCATGAAGGTGCTCGGCGTGCAACTCGGCAGGTACGGCGAAGGTGGGCAGCTGCACGGTGGGCAGGCCGCGCGCATGCGCGGCGTCGCGCATCGCCTGTGCAGAAGCGGTAAGCCGGGGCGGCAGTACGAGCGTCACACACCACGCCCCGCAACGCTCAGTTCCTCGACGCTCAGCCACGTGATGTTGTCCATCGGGCCAGTATCGCCCCGGGGGGTCGCGGGGGAGGAGAGGCGGAAGGAGGCCGGGGGAGTGCTGGGCAACAGGAATGCCGAAGGGGCGCGCCCCGGCAGCCGACAGCCGGAAGCACGCCCCTTCGGACGGGCAGATCGAGGATCACATGTGTTCGTGCAATTCCTCGACGAGTGCAGCGAGTTCTTCGCTGCTGAGGCCAGCCGCCAAGGTACGGGCCTGCTCCACGGGGGTCGCGCCGAGCTGTCGTACGAGACTGCGAGCGGCGTCGGACCGGGGTGATCCGGCGGCGGTGTTGCACTCCTCGGCAGCAGGGCTGACGGAGTTGTTGTCCGCGGACAACAGCTCGGGCTCGTCCTGCGGCTGTTCCTCCGTGGCCTGTGCGGGAACCGCAGCCTGCGCGGGGGCCGCAGCGGGTGCGGGGGCCGCAGCGGGTGCGGGGGTGGGTGCGGAAGCAACAGGCGCCGCGGGTGCAGGCGCGGGGGAAGGTGCGGCGGCAGGTGCAGCTACAGGTTCGGGAGCCGGGTCAGCCGCACGGGAGGCAGCCGGCGTCTCCAGCACGGGGGCAGGCTGCGCGGTGTTGTCCGCGGACAACACCCGCTCCGCTTCGGCTCGTTCGGCTACCGCTGCCGCGGTCCTCTGGCCCAGCGCCTCTTCGGTCGGAGTCCGTCCCTGCCTCTTGATCTGATCGGCGAGCGCCTTGGCCTCTTCTCGCGCCCTGGCCTCCTGCTCCCGCTGCTCCCTGAGGTAGCGAAGCAGGCCCGGTACGCCCAGTCCCGGCTCCTCCTTCAGCCGCCGGGCCAGGATCCGGCCGTCGCGCTCGGGCAGCGAGCCCGTGCTGAGCATCCCCTGCAGTTCCTCGGGGAGTTCGAGCAGGGCCAGCTGATTGGTGACCCAGGAGCGGTCGCGTCCGAGCCGCTTCGCCGCGCGTGCACGGGCGCCCGTCGCTGACTCCTCGCTGCACACCAGCACCAGCTGCTGGACACCCCGGGCGCGCTCGACGACGTCGAAGTCCTCGCGCTCCAGGTTCTCCTTCAGCAGATGGTCTATGAACGCCTCGCGGGAGGAGGCCAGATCGTCGCGTACGACGAAGTCCAGTGCTTCCAGGCCCACGTGCGAGGCACAGCGATAACGCCGTTCGCCATTGATCAGGACGTACTGGGCGTCCCCGATGGTCGCCTCGTGCTGCGGCCACACCTTGAGGTAGGCGGCGCGCGAGATGGCTACGCATGCGGCGAGCTGCGTGTTGCGCAGCTCCTCGCCGAAGCGGGTCATCTCCTCGTCCGAACCGAAGTTCCGGCGCGGGTTGAGGGGTGTCGGGGCGACCTCTTCGAGGCGGATGCGGGAGAGCTCGTACGACGGTACGTCCCCCTGGACCAGGGCCTTGGCCCGGCCGCGGGCGCTTCGGCCGCGCGGAACGCCACCGAAGGAGGAACCGGTGCCGAGCCGGTCGGCGACGCTCATGAGGTGATCCTCCGTGCGATGGTGCGCATGATCTCGGACTGCTCGCATTCCGGGGCGTAGGTGAGCAGCGGCTGCTTGAGGCGGACGGCCTCACGCTGCTCCTTGCGCTCGGGCATGATGCCGATGACCGGCGGATCGCCGATCGCCTTCCAGCTGTCGAGCGAGGACGTGGCGATGTAGCCCTTGCGGCTGTCGTACATGTTGACGATGAAGCCGAGCATGGTGATCTCGACCTCCATGTCCGCGGTCAGATCCTGGATCTGGTCGAAAAGCATGTCGTACGCGTCCGCGGAGGAGTCCTCTGCGAGGACGGGCACGAAGACGCCGCAGGTCTCCGGTTCTTCGTCCTCACGGGTCCGGCAGTAGTAGAGCGCGGTGTCCATGGAATAGCCGAGGCTCGGCGGGCAGTCGACGACGATGTAGTCGAAGTCCCGTTCCAGCGGCTCCATGGCCTTCTCCAGAGCCGTCTCCTTCACCCGTACGAAGCGGCTGGTGGCCAGCTTCGCATCGAGCAGGAACGCGTCCTTGCACGCCGGCAGCAGGAACAGCCTGCCCGCGAAGCCGCTTTCCTCTATCGGGACGAGCAGCTCGCGCAGTTCGCCCTTGGCCTCGCCGAGCATGTGCTTGGCCAGGCTGGGCTCCTCGATGCCGAAGAGCTGATAGCCGAGCTGCTTGGTGAGGTGGCCCTGCGGGTCGAAGTCGATGAGCAGGACGCGGTTTCCGGCCTCGGCGAGCGCCTGGGCAACGCCGGACGAGGTGGCGGTCTTGCCGACGCCGCCCTTCTGGTTGCCGAAGATGATGCGCCGTGCGCCGTTGGGGCGGGCGGGACGGCGGGGGGAGGGGTGGGCCCCGAGCCAGAGGCGGATCGCCTGCGCGATGCCCTGGTTGAACGGGAGGCCGCGTTCCTTGCAGTCGTCCTTGAAGTCGCCGTACAGACCGGTGGGAAGATACGTCGAGAAGGAGCTGCCGCCGGTGGTGTCCACGATGGGGTGCTCGGACTTGTCCGAACGCCACCCCTGGACGCCTTCGGTGACGGCATCCTTGATGTCGACGCCCAACTCGGCTGCTCTGACTTTGAGTTCCTGGCGCAGAGAGGCCGGAAGCTTCGCTACTACCTTTTCCCGGTCGTCCGGGGAGTATGGGACGGTCATGCGGTTACCTTACTCACCTCGCTGGGGGTTTTGGTGACATTGGGGGCAAGAAAGCACTGCGTGTCGGTTGGCGGCAGGGGCTGCTGACGGGGTGTCGGTGGAACAGGAGCCCACCCGAAGGGGCTGTTTCCGGGGTGTTCCCCCTGGCAGGAAGGCGGTTCATGCCCCCGCCAGCAACATCCCTCCCATGGTCACCATCGTCGCGGCCACCACCCCGTCCAACACCCGCCACGCACCCGGCTTCGCCAGCAGTCCGCTCAGCAGGCGCGCCCCGTACCCCAGCGTCGCGAACCACGTGAGGCTCGCCAGGACCGCGCCGCCACCGAAGGCCCAGCGCAGGGAGCCGTGATCGGTGGCGACGGAGCCGAGGAGAAGGACGGTGTCGAGGTAGACGTGGGGGTTGAGCCAGGTCATGGCCAGACAGGTCAGTACGGCGGCGCGGGTCGAACCAGTCGCCTTGCCGCTCGCGCTGAGGGCTGCATCGGGGGCCGGGCGCAGTACGCGGCGGGCAGCCAGGATGCCGTAGCAGATCAGGAAGGCACCGCCCGCGAGACCGACCGCCGTGAGGGCTGCGGGCCAGGCGGTGACAAACGCCCCGACGCCCGTCACGCCGAGCATGATCAGGACTGCATCGGACACCGCGCAGATCGCGACCACCGCGAGGACCGCATGGCGGTGTGCGCCCTGGCGCAGGACGAAGGCGTTCTGCGCGCCGATCGCGACGATGAGGGCGAGTCCTGTGCCGAAGCCGGCGAGCACGGCCGCGACGATTCCTGAGGTGCTGTGGTTCATGCCTCGACGGTATGGACCAGCCGTTCTTCAGTCCAGCTAAAGATTCTTAAGTACCATTAGCTCTCGTGATGGACGAACTTCCTCTGGACCAGGTGACCACGCTGCTCGCCGTCGTGGACGAGGGCACTTTCGACGCTGCCGCCGCTTCCCTGCACGTCACTCCGTCCGCCGTCAGCCAGCGCATCAAAGCCCTGGAGCAACGCACCGGAAGGGTGCTGCTGATGCGGACGAAGCCGGTACGTCCGACGGAGTCCGGGGAGGTCGTGGTGCGGTTCGCACGCCAACTCGCCCTGCTGGAGCGGGATGCCCGGGCCGAGCTGGGGCTCGCCGAGGAGGACCAGCGCCATCCCGCCACGCGGCTGGCCATCGCGGTGAACGCCGATTCCCTCGCCACGTGGTTCCTGCCCGCCCTGCAACGGGTTCCGCAGGACCCGCCCATCTGTTTCGAGCTGCGCCGCGAGGACGAGGCACACACACCGGTGCTGCTGCGCGAGGGACAGGTGATGGCCGCGGTGACGTCGTCGCCCGACCCCGTGGCGGGGTGCACGGTACGGGCGCTCGGGCTGGCACGGTATCTGCCGGTGGCGAACCCGGAGTTTGAGGAACGGCATCTGGGGTCGGGCCGGCTGGGGGACCGGCTGCGCGAGGCGCCCGTAATGATCTTCGACCGTCGGGACGATCTTCAGGATGGTCTCGTACGGTCACTGGCGGGCGGCGGCAAGAACGCACAGGGCGCGAGCGCACTGCGGCACTACGTCCCCAGCTCCGAGGGCTTCTGCGATGCGATCGTCGCAGGGCTGGGGTGGGGCCTCGTACCCGAACCGCAGGCGCTGCCACTGTTGCGCTCGGGGGCGCTCACCCTCCTCGCGACCGACCGCACCGTGGACGTACCGCTGTTCTGGCAGCAGTGGAAGCTGGACTCACCCGCGCTGGTCGCCATCGCGAGCGCGGTGGCCGAGACAGCTGCCGAGGAACTGCTTCCGCCGCACTGAAACGGCGGGGGAGCCGCTGGGTGAGGGCGGGGGACTGGCTGCCGGTCCGTCTGTTGTGCCGGGCTTTGTCAGGCCCCGTCGGGCCCGTCAGTCGGCGAAGCGTAGGACGTACCGCTTCTGCCAAGGGGTCTCGACGGCGTGCGGTTCGTAGTTCTCACGGACGAAGTCCACCGCTTCCGCGGCTGGTACGCCGTCGAGTACGGCGAGACAGGCGAGGGCCGTACCGGTCCTTCCGCGCCCGCCTCCGCACGCGAGCTCCACACGCTCGGTCTCGGTACGGGCCCAGGCATCGGCCAGGATCCTGCGCGCCTGTTCGCGGTCGGCAGGCAGCCGGAAGTCCGGCCATCGCAGCCACTGGGCCGCCCAGGGGACTTCGGGGGGCCGCTTGCCGAGCAGATGGACGGCGTACGTGGGCGGAGGTCCCGCCGGGAGAGGTCGGCGCAATCCGCGGCCTCGGACCAGACGTCCGGAGGGCAGTCGCAGGACACCGGTGGCGGTGGGCTCCCAGGGCTCGGTCATAAGCCGACGGTAGTTGCTGCCGTACTGGGAAACAGAGGTGATGCGCCAATTCCCTGTGCTTTGCCGCGCTAGCGCGGGAGCACCGCCCGGATCGTCTTGCCACGACTGCGCGCCCGGCGGCCACGGCCGGAACGCGGCCCGGGAAACACCGTCACCTCACAAGCCAGCAGACGCACCATGTGCCAGCCGAAGCCGCCTCCTCCGTCGTCGAAGTCGGGGGTGCGCTCGCGCGGGACCTCCGAACTGGAGTCACCGACGACGACGGTGAGGGCGTCTTGGGATGCCGAGAGCGCGAGGGTGTAGCGGCCTCCTCCATGACGTACCGCGTTGGTGACGAGCTCGGACACGACAAGCACCAGGCACTCCGCCGCGTCCGCGTCCGGCACCGGGGAGAGTCCTTCCGCGAAGGCCCGGGCGGCCTCACGTGCGTACAGGACGCCGGCGGGGCCCTCGCCCCGGACCGGTACACCCGACTGCTCTCCCGACTCTCGGGCTGTCGGTCGACCTGTCTGTTGGATCAACTGCCTACTGGTCATGCGTGTACGCCCCAATCCGTGATCGGTTGTACCGCCTTGAGGCAGGCGTATGCCCGATCCATCGGCACTCAGACGCGTACAGAGCGTTGCGGATGCGAAATGCAGCTCGTACGAGTGACGGCAGGACCCGGGAGGTCTCTGATTCCGGCTTGTAGAAAATCTATAGCGGTGGATGTAGACATGAGGGCCTACGAGGTCTAGATTCCTTCTCGTAGCCACGAAGTCGAGTGAGGCGCGGCAGATACGGATTGCCGCGCGTGCCGGTTCGAAGCAGGTTGTGGAACGGCAGTGGAACGGCGGGGCCGGGCAGTGAAAGGGTCCCGTGGTTGGTTGCCGGGCCAAGCGGTCCCAGGGGCCGCGAGTAGTTCGCAGGATGACCGGCATGACGGGCAGTACGCAGTACTCGCAGTACAAGAGGTTGCACACGAGAGAAAAGGAGGATAACGCCATCAGGATCGCCCGGGCGCGGGAGTGTTCGCCCGGGTACCGCAGGCCCCGGAACGGAAGGTGGTCCCACGGTCACGCATCCGCGATCCCCGCACCCCGGTCTCCACAGGCCGGACTGCGGAAACTCAAAACCGGCGCAGCAATGAGCCGGTAGATGGTGTTGATTCCCTTGGGGCCCTGGTGCCGGACGGCGCTGGGGCCCCTCTACGTTTTGAACTCAACAGCGACGTCAGTTGCGACAGCGATCAGAATGACGACAGCGAAGGCAGTGAGGTGCCGGTGGCCGTAGACAACCAGCAGATCCCGACCACTTTTCCATCCCGACCCCAGGACCGCTTCGACGACGACGACTATCCCGCGTACACAATGGGGCGGGCTGCCGAGATGATCGGTGCGACTCCGGCCTTCCTGCGGGCCATAGGAGAAGCGCGGCTGATCACGCCGCTGCGTTCGGAGGGCGGCCACCGGCGCTACTCGCGCTATCAGTTGCGCATCGCCGCACGCGCCCGCGAACTGGTCGACCAGGGCACTCCGGTCGACGCTGCCTGCCGCATCGTCATCCTTGAGGACCAGCTCGAAGAAGCTCTACGCCTCAACGGGAAACTGCGCGGTCCCACCCCTGGCGCCGGCCCGCCTCCCAGCAACTGACGCACTACCGGGACGGTCCCGCGCAGCACACCTGTGCGC